>NZ_JAPFGX010000028.1:0-35517 GCF_059803575.1 Sphingomonas sp. URJC2 | reverse complement strand
ACTGCCCCAACCTAATGGTTCGGGGCGTGCATTGAAAGCGGCTTTACCGGGCCGGGGTGTTGTTTGTGGCGGGCCGGTGCCGCTCTTCCCAGCTAACAAATCCCGGTGCCGTTCTTCCCAATCACAAACACCCTCAACGCAGATCCGGTGCCAGCGCCTCCGCCGCCAGCCGTGCCGCGACGGCGTCGAGCGACAGCACCTCCTGCCGCGCATCCGCCCCCAGCGGGCGCAGCGCGACCATGCCCTCTTCGGCCTCGCGCTTGCCGATCACGAGCAAATAGGGCGTCTTGGCCAGGCTGTGCTCGCGCACCTTATAGTTGATCTTCTCGTTGCGCAGATCGGCCTCGACGCGCAGCCCCAGCGCCTTCAGCCGCTCGACCACGGCGCGGGCATATTCGTCGGCGTCGGACACGATCGTCGCCACCACCGCCTGCACCGGCGCGAGCCACAGCGGGAAGCGCCCGGCATAATGTTCGATCAGGATGCCGATGAACCGTTCATAGGACCCGAAGATCGCCCGGTGCAGCATCACCGGCCGGTGACGCTCGCCATCCTCGCCGACATAGGACGCATCGAGCCGGTCGGGCAGCACCCGGTCCGACTGGATGGTGCCGACCTGCCAGGTGCGGCCGATGGCGTCGGTCAGGTGCCATTCCAGCTTGGGGGCATAGAATGCGCCCTCGCCCGGCAGCTCTTCCCAGCCATATTCGGGCGTCGCCAGCCCGGCGGCGGCCACGGCGTTGCGCAGCTCCGCCTCGGCCTTGTCCCACATCTCGTCGGTGCCGAAGCGCTTTTCGGGGCGCAGCGCCAGCTTGATCGAATAGGTGAAGCCGAAATCCTTGTAGATCCGGTCGGCAAGGGCGCAGAATGCCCGCACCTCCTCGACGATCTGATCCTCGCGGCAGAAGATGTGCGCATCGTCCTGGGTGAACTGGCGCACCCGCATCAGCCCGTGCAGCGCGCCATGCGGCTCGTTGCGGTGGCAGCAGCCATTTTCATACAGGCGCAGCGGCAGATCGCGATAGGATTTGATGCCCTGGCGGAAGATCAGCACATGCGCCGGGCAGTTCATCGGCTTGAGCGCCATCCAGTCGGCATCGGCCGACACGATCGGGCCGTCATCATCGACGTTGGGCACCTCGTCGGGGATGACGAACATGTTTTCCCGATATTTGCCCCAATGGCCGGACTGTTCCCATTGCCGGGCGTCCATCACCTGCGGCGTCTTGACCTCGCGATAGCCCGCGCCGTCGATCGCGCGGCGCATATAGGCCTCGAGCGCGCGCCAGATCACATAGCCGCGCGGATGCCAGAACACCGAACCATGCGCCTCGGCCTGAAGATGGAACAGGTCCATGTCCTGCCCCAGCCGGCGATGGTCGCGCTTGGCCGCTTCCTCCAGCCGGGTCAGATGCTGGTCGAGCTGCTTCTTGTTCAGCCAGCCGGTGCCATAGATGCGCGTCAGCTGGGCATTGCGCTGGTCGCCGCGCCAATAGGCCCCGGCGACGCGCATCAGCTTGAACGCCTGCGGATCGAGCCGGCCGGTCGAGGGCAGATGCGGCCCCCGGCACATGTCGAGCCACGCCCCCGGCGCGCCCGGCTGGCCCGACCAATAGACGGTCAGTTCCTCGCCCTCGGGCAGTTCGCGCGCCCATTCGGCCTTGAAGCGTTCGCCCTCGGCCTCCCATTTGTCGATCAGCCGCTGGCGGCTCCACACTTCGCGGACCAGCGGCTTGTCGGCGCGGATGATCTCGCGCATTTTCTCCTCGATCGCCGGCAGGTCGTCCATCGAGAAGGGCGGCCGCGACGCCGGGGCCATCACGTCATAGTAGAACCCGTCCTCGGTCGCCGGACCGAAGGTGATCTGCGTGCCCGGATACAGCGCCTGCACCGCCTCGGCGAGCACATGGGCGTAATCATGGCGCACCAGCTCGAGCGCGTCGGCCTCGTCGCGGGCGGTGATCAGCGCCAGATCGGCATCGCCGTCAATCGGCCGGCCAAGATCGCGCAGCTCGCCATCGACCCGCGCCGCCAGCGCCGCCTTGGCAAGGCCGGGACCGATGGCAGCGGCAATGTCGGCCGCGCTGGTGCCCGCCGGCACGTCGCGCGCGGAACCATCGGGCAGGGTGATGCGGATCATCTGGGACATGGCCTTCCCATAGCGGCTGGCGCAACGGGGACAAGAGACGGAAATGGATGCGGTCGCACCTTGCCCGCGCGGCGGCACTGAGACAGGTTGCCCGGCGAAACGGTTCAAGCCGCCGCCGCTTGACCCCGCGATCGACGCGCTGTTTCCCCGCCGCGCCGGCTAACCGGCTGGGATTTGGCGGCCCGCCTGTGCTAGACGCGCTTCACCAGCCAGTCGAGAAGGACGCACCCGCGATGTTCAACCGCCTGTTCCGCGATCATCCCCGTCAGGTGGGCGAGAGCTATGCCGAACATTTCGCCGCCGCGGGCGGTTTCGGCGTGCGGATGGTGGCCGGAGGCGTGGCGTGCATGATCCATGCGCTGGTGCCGGCGCTGTTCGTGACCACTGGCAGCGGCACGGTGAAGCGGCTTTACGACCAGATGGTCGCCAAGCGCGATGCCAAGCGCCGCGCCAATATCGAAATGCTGTCGATCGAATGGGTGATCTGACCGCACCCGCGCGGCTGGAGCGGCCGGGCCGCCCGGCCCTCGCCTTCCGCCACCGGCCGGGTGCTGGCCCGACGATATTGTTCCTGCCCGGCTATGCCAGCGACATGGCCGGCACCAAGGCGGTCGCGCTCGACGCCTGGGCGGCGCGGCACGGCCGGGCGATGCTGCGCTTCGACTATGCCGGCTGCGGCGACAGCGCCGGGCGGTTCGAGGACGAGACCCTGGCCAGCTGGCGCGACGATGCGCTGGCGATGATCGACCATGTGACCGGGCCGCTGATTCTGGTCGGATCGTCGATGGGCGGCTGGATCGCGCTGCTGGCGGCGCTCGCCCGGCCCGAGCGGGTGGCCGGGCTGGTCGGCATCGCCGCCGCGCCCGATTTCACCCAATGGGGCTATGACGCCGCGCAAAAGGCGCAGATCATCGCCGAAGGGCGGATCGCAAGGCCATCCGATTATGGCGCGCCGCTGGTCACCACCCGCGCCTTTTTCGAGGCCGGTCAGTCGCTGCGGCTGCTGGATGGCGAGATTGCACTCGATTGTCCGGTGCGGCTGATCCAGGGTCAGGCCGATCCGGATGTGCCATGGCAGATCGCACTTGATCTGGCGGCGCGCCTGCGTTCATCTCTGGTTCGGATAATGTTGATCAAAGATGGAGATCACCGGCTGTCGCGGCCGCAGGACCTTTCCCTGATCGAAGCGGCGGTCGCAGAACTGACCGGGGACTGAGCGCAGATGCTCATGATGCTGATCGCTGCCGAAGCATCCTGCCTTGATGCAGTGCGTGCCGATCCGGTGCGCGCGGCGCAGATCGCCAATGCCTGGCATCTGAAGGGCGGCGGCGTGCTGGCGCGCCAGTGCCTGGCCTTTGCCTATCTGGCGCAGCAGCGCTGGCCGTCGGCAGCGACCGCGTTCGAACAGGCGGCACGCGAGGCGGAGGGGGCGCGCGACGACGCGGTTGCCGTCAATCTGTGGGTGCAGGCGGGCAATGCGCGGCTGGCGGGCGGCGAATATGCGGCCGCGCGCCTCGCGCTCGACAAGGCGCTCAGCTCGCCCGAACTGGCCGGCATGGCGCGCGGCGAGGCGCGGCTGGACCGGGCGCGCGCCAATGTCGGGCTGGACGCGCTGACCGAAGCGCGCGCCGATCTCGACGAGGCGCTGAAGCTTGCCCCCGACGATCCGCTCGCCTGGCTGTTGTCGGCGACGCTTGCCCGGCGGATGGGCGATCTCGACCGCGCCCGCGCCGATATCGCGACCGCAGGCAGCCGCGCGCCCGATGATGCGATGGTCGCGCTCGAGGCCGGGCAGATCGCGCTGGCCGCGGGCGCACCCGCCGCCGCCCGGCTGGCGTTCGAAGCCGCGATCAAGGTGCAGCCGAACAGCGATGCCGCCGCGATGGCGCAGGCGGCGCTTGACCGATTGCCCCCGCAGGGCCAGCCAGAGGCACCATGAAATATCTCCACACGATGATCCGCGTGTCCGATCCGGACGCGACCGTCCGCTTCTTCCAGCTGCTCGGGCTTGAAGAGGTGCGCCGCTTCGACAGCGAACAGGGGCGTTTCACCCTGATCTTCCTTGCCGCCCCCGGCCAGGCCGGGGTGGCAGAGGTCGAGCTGACCTATAACTGGCCGGCCGAGGATGGCAGCGCCGAAACCTATACCGGCGGGCGCAATTTCGGCCATCTCGCCTACCGCGTCGACAATATTTACGACACCTGCCAGCGGCTGATGGACGCCGGGGTGACGATCAACCGGCCGCCGCGCGACGGCCATATGGCGTTCGTGAAGACGCCCGACGGCATTTCGGTCGAGCTGCTGCAGGACGGCTATCTGCCCCCGGCCGAGCCCTGGGCGTCGATGCCCAATACCGGCAGCTGGTAATCCGATGGGCCTCGAGATCATCGCCGTGCCGGTGCTGTCGGACAATTATGTCTGGCTGGCGCATGATCCGGCCTCGGGCGACACGGCGGTGATCGACCCGGCGGTGGCAGACCCGGTGCTGGAGGCCGCCGCCGCGCGCGGCTGGACGATCGGCCAGATCTGGAACACCCACTGGCACCCCGATCATGTCGGCGGCAATCTGGCGATCCGGAACGCGACCGGCTGCACGATCACCGGCCCGGCCGGCGAGGCCGACCGCATCCCCGGCATCGCCCGCGCGGTGACGGGCGGTCACCATGTCCGCCTTGGCGCGTTCACGGCCGAGGTGATCGACGTTCCCGCCCATACGGCCGGGCACATCGCCTATCACCTGCCGGCGGCGCAGGCGGCCTTTGTCGGCGACACGCTGTTCGCCATGGGCTGCGGCCGGCTGTTCGAAGGCACGGCCGCGCAGATGTTCGCCAATATGCAGCGCCTGTCCGCCCTGCCCGGGGAAACGCGGGTATATTGCGCGCACGAATACACGCTCGGCAATGCCCGGTTCGCGGTGACGGCCGAGCCGGACAATGCCGAGATCGCCGCACGGTTGCAGGAGGTGATCGCCGCGCGCGCGGCGGGCCAAGCGACCGTGCCGACGACCATTGCCCGCGAACGCGCGACCAATCCGTTCATGCGCGCCCGCGACGCGGAGGAGCTGGCGGCGCGGCGTGCGGCCAAGGACAGTTTTACCGGTTGAGTTGTGCGTATGGAGTGTTGAGCCAGAGGAGAGAGCGATGACAAAGGGTATCGGAATGACGGCCAAAGCCGCGCTCGCGGTGATGGCCGGTGTCGCGGCGCTGGGCGCATCGACGATGGCGCAAGGAGATGCGGGCGGGCGCAGGGAGCGGCCGGTCCATCCGCGCGATGCCAAGGTCGAGGCGCAGTGGCTGGCGGGCAAGGTGGCTGGCAACCCGGTCGACTGCATCTCGCTGACCGAGGCGCGCAGCAGCCGCAATATCGGCGACCGCACCATCCTTTACCGGGTCAACAACAAGCTCATCTATCGCAACGACCCGCCGGGCGGCTGCCCGGGCCTCGCCCCCGGCTCTACGGTGATCAGCCAGACGCCGACCACCCGGCTGTGCCGCGGCGACATCCTGACGGTGCGCGACATGGTCGCCGGGTTCAACAGCGGCAGCTGCACGCTCGGCGCATTCGTGCCCTATCGCACGCCGGGCTGAGGGGTGTTTGCCGCGAGTCTTTTGCTTGGTCGCGGCACCGGCCAGATCCCCCACCCGGCCTCCCAACGGCAGGTTACGCTATGGGAGGCCGGGTTGGGGCGCGGGCCGGTGCCGCCCTTCCCAAAAAAAACTCCCGGCGCCGTTCTTCCCGATCAACGAACTCCGGTCCCCAGCCCCTCAGCCCCGGTACAGCGCGTCCAGCCTGTCGCCATAGGCCTGTTTCAGCACGTGGCGGCGGATCTTCATCGACGGGGTGAGCTGTTCATTCTCGATCGAGAAGGGCGCGTCGGCGACGATGATCCGGCGCACCTTTTCGATCACCGACAGGTCGCGATTGACCCGGTCGACCGCCGCCATCAGCGCATGGCGATAGGCGGGATTGTCGGACAGCGCTGAAAAATCGCATTTATAGTCGTTGGCGACCGCCCATTCCGCCGTCCATTCGGGATCTGGCACGATCACGCCGACCAGATAGGGCCGCCGGTCGCCATAGACCATCGCCTGCAGGATCTCGGGCTGCAGGGTCAGCATCCCCTCGACCTTTTGCGGCGAGACATTGTCGCCCTTGTCGTTGACGATCAGATCCTTTTTGCGGTCGGTGATGACGATCCGCCCGGCGGCGTCCAGATGGCCGATATCGCCGGTGTGCAGCCAGCCATCCTTGAGCACCCGCGCCGTCTCGGCATCATTGCGCCAATAGCCGTGCATGACGAGTTCGCCCCGGCACAGGATCTCGCCATCCTCGGCGATCCGCACCTCGACCTTGGTCAGCGGCGGGCCGACCGTGTGCATCGCCAGCCCCGCCTTGGGCCGGTTGCAGCTGATCACCGGCCCGCTCTCGGTCTGGCCATAGCCTTGCAGCAGGGTGATGCCGAGCGCGTGGAAAAACACGCCGATTTCGGGGTTGAGGGGCGCGCCGCCCGACACCAAGGCCTTGATGCGGCCGCCGAACTTCGCCTGCACCTTGGGCCGGAACAGCCGGCCGAGCAGCAGGTCCATCGGCCGGTCCCAGATCGGAATCCCGCCGGCCAGATCCTTGGCCCCCAGCGCGAGCGCGCGGCGCAGCAGCTGCGGTGCCAGCCCGCCCTGCTTGTCGATATTCTTGACGATGCGCTGGCGCAGCACCTCGAACAGCCGCGGCACGACGACCATGATCGTCGGCCGCACCTCCTCGATATTGGCCGCGAGCTTTTCGAGGCTCTCGGCATAATAGATCTGCCCGCCAAGGCCGATGGGCAGGAACTGGCCGCCGCTATGTTCATAGGCGTGGGACAAAGGCAGGAAGGACAGGAACACCTCGTCCCCCCAGCCGAAATCCTCGCTGATGATGTCGATACAGCCCTCGACATTGAGCAGGATCGCGCCGTGATGCTGGCACACGCCGCGCGGCGCGCCGCCCGTGCCGCTGGTGTAGATGATGCAGGCGGTGTCGCCGCGCGCCATCGTTGCCGCCACCCGCGCCGCGCGGCCGGCGACATCGGGCGTCTCGGCGGCGATCAGCGCGTCCCACAGGTGAAACTCCTGCGCGCCGGCCTGGGCCGGGCGCAGCGGCTCGATCGAGATCACATGCCGCGCAGTGTCGGACCGCAGCACCGCGGGCAGCAGCGCGCGCGCCAGCTTGTCGCTCGACACGATGACGGCGGCGGCCCCGCTATTGTCGAGAATGTGCTGGTGGTCGCGCTCGGTGTTGGTCGTATAGGTCGGCACGGTCACGCATCCCGCCGCCATGATCGCCAGATCGGCGATGCACCATTCGGGCCGGTTTTCCGACACCAGCATCACCCGGTCGCCGGGCTTCAGCCCCAGCCGTTCCAACGCCTGGGCGAGCGCGGTCACGCGCCGCGCGGCCTCGGCCCAGCTGATCGAATGCCATGTCCCGCCGCGTCGCGCCCACAGGAACGGTGCCTCGCCGCGCTCGTCCGCGCGGGTGTAGAACATCGTCACCAGATTGGGGAATTGCTCGAACTGCCGCATCCGATCCTCCTGCCCGCGGCGCAGTCTCGTGGCTGCGCCCTGTTTTGTCGTCGTTGTCGTTACTGTTTGAAGGCCGCGCCTTCGCTGCGCCGGTCGGCGGCCCCGCTCCACGCTCCGTCGCGCCATTCGGCGGCATTGCCCTTGAGCGGCAGCGTGCGCGCGACCGGACGATGGCCGAGCGCGGCAAGCGCCGGGGCCAGCGGCTCGAGCGCGCTGCCCTGTTCGATCACCAGCGTGTCGCCGGTAGCATAGAGTTGCGGCGCGGCAATCGCAGCCTCGGCGGTCATGCCCCAGTCGAGCACGGCGATGATCGCCTTGGCCACCTGGGCGATGATCGTCGATCCGCCCGCCGCGCCGAGCGCCAGCCGGACATGGCCGTCGGGGCCATAGACGATCATCGGCGCCATCGAGCTGCGCGGCCTTTTGCCCGGCTCCACCCGGTTGGCGACGCGGCGGCCATCCTTTTCGGGCACGAAGCTGAAATCGGTCAGCTCGTTGTTGAGGTAAAAGCCCGCCGCGGTCAGGCCCGAGCCGAACGGCCCCTCGATGGTCGAGGTGAGGGTGGCGACATTGCCCCTGCCATCGACCGCGACCATGTGCGACGTCGATGCCGGTTCGGGCGCGGGGGCGCGCATCACCTCGCTTGCGCCGGGCGGCGTTCCGGCCGGGGCATCGGCCATCCGCCGGTCGGGCGCGATCAGCGCGCTGCGTTCGGCCAGATAGGCGGCATCGATCAGCCCGGCGACGGGCACGGCGACGAAATCCGGGTCGGCGACATGCGCGTCGCGGTCGGCATAAGCGAGGCGCATCGATTCGGCGATCAGGTGCCAGGCGCGCGGATCGCCCGGACCCATCGCCTTCAGGTCGAACCGTTCGAGCTGCTTCAGGATCTGGATGACGGCAATCGGGCCGGAGGCCGGCGGCCCCATGCCGCAGATGCGGTGGGCGCGATAGGTGGCGCACGGCACCGGGCGCTCGCGCGCCGCATAGCTGGCGAGATCGCCCCCGGTCATGCGTTGCGGATTGCGCGGCGCGCCGGTGACCGCCGCGACAATCGCGCGCGCGGGCGGCCCGGCATAGAAATGATCCGGCCCGAACCGGGCAATCGCGGCGAGTGTGTCGGCCAGCACCGGGTTGCGGATCAGCGTGCCGGCCGGGTGCGGCTGACCGGCGGCGTCGAAGAACAGGTCGCGGCCAAAGGGGGTGAACCCCGCCCCGCGCCCGCGATTGACCAGAAACTCGTGCAGCCGCGGCGTGATGCGGAACCCGTCGCGCGCCAATGCAATCGCCGGGGCGAACAGCGCCCGCCAGGGCAGCCGGCCATGACGCTGATGGGCAAGCGCGAACATGCGGATATTGCCCGGCACGCCCACGCTGCGCCCGCCCGGCACCGCATCGCCCCCCGACAGCGGCCGGCCATCGGGGCCGAGGAACAGGTCCGGCCCGGCGGCCAGCGGCGCGGTCTCGCGCCCGTCAAAGCCGCTCAGCCGCCCGGTCCGGGCATCGTGATGGACCAGGAACCCGCCCCCGCCAATGCCCGAGCTTTGCGGCTCGACCACGGTCAGCGCCAGCGCGATGGCAATTGCCGCATCGGCGGCGCTGCCGCCCTTGGCCAGGATCTGCCGCCCGGCATCGGCCGCACGCGGATCGGCGGCCGACACCACCCCGCCTGCAACCGGGGTGCGGGCAGCGACAGGCCGGGCGGCAAACGGCCCGGCGGCAAAGGGCTGGGCGACCGCGACCAGCGCGGCAAGAGCGAGAGCAAGGGGGCGGCTGAACATCGCTCGCGACACTATCGGGCTTTCAGCCAAGCTCAAGCGGCCGCGACCGGCGCATCGACGCCCACCGCTTCGGCGACATTGGCAAAGCCGTCGCGCCGCAGCCGTTCGGCCAGCCCGCGCGCGATCCGCCGCGCCAGCCCCGGCCCGTCATAGACCAGCGCCGAATAAAGCTGGACCAGGCTCGCCCCGGCGCGGATGCGGCGATAGGCCTCGTCCGCGCTGCCGATCCCGCCGGCGGCGACCAGCGGCAGCTTGCCCCCGGTCGCGGCGCGGAACGCGCTGAGCGCGGCGCAGGCAATCGGGGCGAGCGGCGCACCCGACAGCCCGCCCTGTTCACCGGCATGAGCAGAGGCGAGCGGCGGCCGCTGGACAGTGGTGTTGGACACGATCAGCGCGCCCACCCCGGCCTCGATCGCCACCCGCGCAATCGCGTCGATCTCGTCGGGCGCAAGGTCGGGCGCGACCTTCAGGAACATCGGTGGCGATTCCCGCTCCGGCCGGCCGGCGAGCGCCGCCGTCACCCCGGCCAGCAGCTCGGCGAGCGCACCCGCCGCCTGCAAGGCGCGCAGGCCGGGCGTGTTGGGCGAGCTGATGTTGACGGTCAGATAATCGGCGACCGGGGCCATGGCGCGCGCGCCGGCCGCATAATCGGCGATCCGGTCGGCCGCATCCTTGTTGGCACCGATATTGACGCCGACCGGCCCGGCGCGGCGGCGGAACGCGCTGAGCCGCGCCAGCGCCGCATCCTGCCCCTTGTTGTTGAAGCCCATGCGGTTGATGACCGCGCGGTCCTCGGCGAGGCGGAACAGGCGCGGGCGCGGATTGCCCGCCTGGGGCAGCGGGGTGAGCGTCCCCACCTCGACAAAGCCGAAGCCGAGCGCGAGCAGCCGCGCCGGCACCTCGGCATCCTTGTCGAACCCTGCCGCCAGCCCGACGGGATTGGGGAAATCCAGCCCCGCGACCCGGCAGGCCAGCACCGGATCGCGCTCCGGCCGGCCGCCAAGCGGCGCAAGGCGGAGCGCCGCGATGGTCAGCCGGTGCGCGGTTTCGGCATCGAGCGCATGGATGGCGGGGCGGAGCAGCGGATAAAGCATCGCCCCCGCACTAGGGCGATGTCGCCGGGCTGGAAACCCTTTCGGCATCGTCCTAGGGAGCCTTTGAGGGTCCCGGCGCGCAGCCAATGCCGCCAAAGCCGTAGCGAGAACAGCGGAGGAAAGAATGAGCGAAGGCGCCAATGTCCAGTTTTCGGAGCGCGAGGCGCTGCTGTTCCACGCATCGGGCCGGCCGGGAAAGCTGGAAATCATCGCGTCCAAGCCGATGGCGACGCAGCGCGACCTGAGCCTTGCCTATTCCCCCGGCGTCGCCGTGCCGGTGCGCGCCATCGCCGCCGATCCGGCGACCGCCTATGATTATACGGCCAAAGGCAATCTGGTCGCCGTGATTTCCAACGGCACCGCGATCCTCGGCCTCGGCAATCTGGGCGCGCTTGCGTCGAAGCCGGTGATGGAAGGCAAGGCGGTGCTGTTCAAGCGCTTCGCCGATGTCGACGCCATCGACCTTGAAGTCGCGACCGAGGATGTCGACCAGTTCATCAACGCGGTCGCGCTGCTCGAGCCGAGCTTTGGCGGCATCAATCTGGAAGACATCGCCGCCCCGGCCTGTTTCGTGATCGAACAGGCGCTGCGCGAGCGGATGAACATTCCGGTGTTCCATGACGACCAGCATGGCACGGCGATCATCACCGCCGCCGGGCTGATCAATGCCTGCCTGCTCACCGGCCGCGAGCTGCGCGACGTCAAGGTGGTGGTGAACGGTGCCGGGGCCGCGGCCATCGCCTGCACCGAACTGATCAAGGCGATGGGCGTATCGCCCGACAATGTCATCATGTGCGACCGGCAGGGCGTGATCTATCAGGGCCGCACCGAGGGCATGGACCAGTGGAAATCGGCCCATGCCGCGCGCACCGACCGCCGCACCCTGACCGAAGCGCTGGAAGGCGCGGACATTTTCCTCGGCCTGTCGGCGGCGCGCGCACTCGCGCCCGAAATGGTGATGAAAATGGCCCCCCGGCCGATCATCTTCGCGATGGCCAATCCCGATCCGGAAATCACTCCGCCCGAGGCCAAGGCCGCGCGCCCCGACGCCATCGTGGCGACCGGCCGGTCGGATTATCCCAATCAGGTCAACAATGTGCTCGGCTTCCCGTTCATCTTTCGCGGCGCGCTCGACGTGCGCGCGACGACGATCAATGACGAGATGAAGATCGCCGCCGCCCATGCCCTGGCCGAACTGGCGCGCCAGCAGGTGCCCGAAGAGGTCGCCGCCGCCTATGGCGGGCGCACCCACAGTTTCGGGCCGGACTATATCATCCCCGCCCCGTTCGATCCCCGGCTGATGGAGGTGGTGCCGGCCGCCGTCGCGCGCGCGGCGATGGATTCGGGCGTCGCGACGCGGCCGATCCTCGACCTGCAGGGCTATCGCGACACGCTGAAGGCGCGGCTCAACCCGACGACCTCGGTGCTCACCCTCGCCTATGAAGCCGCCCGCGCCCAGCCCAAGCGGGTGCTGTTCGCCGAGGGCGAGGAGGAAGTGGTGCTGCGCGCGGCGATTCAGGTGCTGGAGGGCGGCTATGGCGTCCCCGTGCTGGTCGGGCGCGACGATGTCCGCGCCCGGCTGGCCGCGCTCGGCTATGCCGATGCCGACCGGATCGAGCTGCACAACAGCCGCACCTCGCCGCTCGTCCCGCAGATGGTCGACCGGCTCTATGCGCGGCTCCAGCGGCGCGGCTATCTGCGCCGCGAATGCGAGCGCATGGTCAATCAGGACCGCAATATCTTCGCCGCGCTGCTGCTCGACATGGGCGAGGCCGATGCGATGATCACCGGCGTCACCCGCACCTTTGCGCAGACGATGCGCGAGGTGCGCCGCGTGCTCGACCCGGTCGACCAGTCGATCGCGTTCGGCATCCATGTGCTGGTCGGCCAGTCGCACACGGTGTTCATGGCCGACACGACCGTCAACGAACGGCCCGAGGCGCATGAACTGGCCGACATCGCCGAACGCACCGCTGCCGTCGCGCGGCGCATGGGGCATGAACCGCGCGTCGCCTTTCTCAGCTATTCGACCTTCGGCAACCCGCCGGGTGCCTATCTGGACAATATCCGGGGGGCGGTGGCGCTGCTCGACCAGCGCGGCGTGGGCTTTGAATATGAAGGCGAAATGGCCCCGGACGTCGCGCTCAATCCGCGCGTGATGGCCAAATATCCGTTCAGCCGCCTGTCCGGCCCGGCCAATGTGCTGGTGATGCCGGGCCTGCAATCGGCCAATCTGTCGGCCAAGCTGCTGCGCGAACTGGGCGGCGATTCGATCATCGGCCCGATGCTCGTCGGCATGGAAAAGCAGGTGCAGATCGCCACCATGGGCTCGACCGCATCCGAACTGGTGACGCTCGCGGTGCTGGCGGCCAGCGGCATCGCACGCTGAGAGGCAGGCCGGGAAGGGGCTTGTCTGGTCGCGGCACCGGCCCGCGCCCCCACCCGGCCTCACGGGCGGCAGGTTACGCTATGGGAGGCCGGGTGGGGGTGCGGGCCGGTGCCGCCCGTGCGGCGCGAGCCGCACCACAAACAACCCGGTGCCGCGACCGGACAAGAACCCGCTTACGGCCCGCCGGTATTGTCGTTGGGCATCTGGCCCTGCCCGCCCGGCGCGCCAACGCGGCCGATATTGCCGAAAAACTCGGCAAAAAAGCCGCGTTCGCGGCCCAGCGTCGGTGTCTTGTCCTTGACCGGATCGATACGGGCGACCTGCTCGACACCGCTGCGCCCGACCGAGGCGACATTGCCATCGGCGTCGAAATGCACATGGAACAGCGTCTGGTCGGTCGCGCTGGGGCGGCTGAAGGCCAGCTGGCGCGTCTCGATGCCCAGATAATACCAGTCGCGATTGGCGAACTGGCCGACAAAGCTGGGCCGGCCGAGCACGCGCTGCACCGAATCGCGGTTGTCGACGCCCGGCTCGACCGTCGCGATCAGCTGGGTGTCGATCAGATAGCCCTGATGCCCCTTGATGCGGGTGCAGCCCGAGGCGCCAGCCGCGATGGCGAGGATCGCGACGCCGATGCGCAGGCGCCGCCCAAACACACTCATTCCTGTCTCCCGGACATGGCCGGCGCGGCCAAGCATTGCGCTTGCCGCCCTTGGCCTCAATATGCGGGGCGACGCCCCGGCACAAGGCAGCGGGGCCGATGGAGCCGCCATGTCCTTCCTTTCCCGCCTGTTCGGGTCCAACGACGCGCGCGAGGCGATGCGTCCGCTCTACAACGCCGTGGTCGCGGCCGGCCGCGAACCGCATTGGTATCGGCTGGGCGGCGTCGCCGACACGATCGACGGCCGGTTCGAAATGATCAGCGCGGTGCTGGCGCTGGTCTATGCCCGGCTGGAAGACGAGGCCGATCAGGCGCAGAACATCGCCTGGCTGACCGAGCTGTTCGTCGACGACATGGAAAGCCAGCTGCGCGAAATCGGCATTGGCGACATGGTGGTCGGCAAGCATATGGGCCGGATGATGGCGGCGCTGGGCGGCCGGATCGGGGCCTATCGCGACGGCATGGCGACCGGCGGGCTGGAGGCGGCGCTGGTCCGCAACCTGTATCGCGGGCAGGAACCGCCGGCTGCCGCCCTCACCCACACCGCCGACCGGCTGCGCACGCTGCGGCTGGCGCTTGACGGCATGGGTGCGGACCGGCTGGTCGCGGGAGAAATGCCGTGATCGCGCCCGAGTTTTCCCGGCCCGTCGAAGCATCGACCATCGGGGCCGAGCCGCGCACCATCGAGATCGTCGCCGGCGAGGATGAACGCCGCCGGCTGGCGGGCCGGTTCCGCCTGGCCGCGATCGGCCGGCTGGAGGCCGGGCTGCGCCTCGTCCGCCGGGGCGAGGCGATCCATGTCGACGGCACTGCATCGGGCGAGGCGGTGCAGCACTGTGTCGTCACCGGCGATCCGGTGCCGGCCACGCTCGAGGTGCCGGTTGCCGTGCGGTTCGTCGCCGGCACCCCCGACGCCGGGCCGGACGAGGAGGTGGAGCTGAGCGCCGAGGATCTCGACACGCTGCCCATCGAGGATGGCCGGATCGACCTGGGCGAGCTGGTGGCCGAAAGCTTTGCGCTCGCGCTCGATCCCTATCCGCGCGCGCCCCATGCCGATGCGGCGCTGGCGGCGGCGGTGCCGGACGGGGGCACGGGCGGCGGTGCCTTTGCCGCGCTCGCCGCGCTCAAGGGCCGGATTCCGCCCGCCGATTGACGCCCCCGCGCCCGCCCGGCCATGCTGATCGAAAATCGGGGGACGGGACGCGGGCGATGGACAGGCTGACAATCGACAATCACGGTGTGCGCCTGCACATGATCGCTGCTGGCCCCGAAAGCGGCGGGCCGCAGGATGCCGCGCGCCCCCCGATCCTGTGCGTCCATGGCTGGCCCGAACTGGCGCAGAGCTGGCACCACCAGATCGCCCATTTCGCGGCGCGCGGCCACCGGATCGCCGCCATCGACGTGCGCGGCTATGGCCGCAGCGACAAGCCGCACGACATTGCCGCCTATCGGCTGAGCGTGCTCGCCAGCGACGTGGCGGCGGCGATCGACCGGCTGGGCGGGCGCGCGATCCTGTTCGGCCATGACTGGGGGGCGCCGATTGTCTGGCACACCGCGCTGCGCCACCCGGAGCGGGTGATCGCGGTCGCGGGGCTGAGCGTCCCCTATGCGCCGATGGGTGACACCCCCTATCTGGCGCAGATGCGCGCCGTGCATGCCGGGCGGTTCTTCTACCAGCTCTATTTCCAGGACGAGGGCGTGGCCGAGGCGGAGCTGGGCGGCGATCCCGACGCGCTGCTCAAAATCTATTACGGCATTTCAGGCGCGGGCATGGCCGCCGGGGCGATGAAGCCCAAGCCCGAAGGCGCGACCTTTCTGGAGGGCATGCCCCTGCCCGACCGGATCCCCGACTGGCTGGGGCAGGACGAACTGGAGGCCGCCAAGGCTGCATTTGCCGCCGGCGGCTGGCGCGGCCCCCTCAACCGCTACCGCGCCCAGGATCTGGATTTCGACGAACGCGCCCCGGTCAAGGGCCGGCCGATCCCGCAGCCGGCCTGCTTCATCGGCGGCGCGCTCGATCCGGTGCGGCTGTTCGTGCCGGGCGTCGATCTCTATGCGCTCGCCGGCGCGCACTGCGCCGATTATCGCGGCACGACGATCATCGACGGTGCCGGCCACTGGGTGCAGCAGGAAGCGCCGGCCGCCACCAACGCCGCGCTCGAAGCGTTCGTCGCCGGGCTGGGCTGAACGACGGCCGGCCCGACCCGGCCGGCCGTTCCCTGCCCCGGCTGGCACATGCTTTAATGCGCGAGCAGCAGCGGCAGGCGGCTTTCGCTCAGCATGGTGCGGGTGACGCCGCCAAACAGCGCCTCGGCAATCGGGCGGTGCTTATAGGCCCCCATGACCAGATAATCGGCACCCCAGCGCGCCGCCTCGGCGGCCAGCGCGGCGGCGATGGTGCCGGGCGCGGCGAGGATCGCCGCCTCGACCGCCCGGCCATGGCGGGACAGATAGGCCGCCCCATCCTCGATCGGGATGCCGGCATCGCGCTCGCCGATCTGCACGATGCGCACCTCGGCGGCGGCGAGCAGCAATGGCAGCGCGCGCTGCACGGCGTTCATCGCCTGCGCCGAGCCGTCCCAGCCGATCAGCGCCCGCCCCAATGGCCGGAAGCCGCGCATGTCGTCGGGAACCGCCAGGACCAGCGCGTCGCAATCGGTGAGCACCTGGGTGGCGACGGCGCGCATGTCGGGGGCGGGAAACGCCTCCATCCGCCGGTTGAGCACGATCACATCCGCCGTCCCGGCGGCATCGACCAGCGACGCGCCCAGATCGCCGATCGATTCGCGCCATGACCAGCTGACATCCTCCTGCGCCAGCCGGCCTTCGAGCCGGGCGCGATTCTCGCCTTCGCGGGCGCGGGCCTCGTGCAGCAGCGACACCTCGCCAAAGCCGCCATAGACGCCGTCGACCATCGCCGGCATTTCGACGACACCGAGGCAGCTCAGATGGCCGCCCACCGCGCGCGCCAGATCGAGCGCCGCCTGCAGCCGCGCTTCCTGGCCGGCATCGTCATGCACCAGCAGCAGAATGTTCTTCATCGCCCATCCTCCTTCACAGCCGGCCGATCCGCCCCGGCAGCCGGAACCGGGGCAAGGCTAGGAAGGGCGGCCGCCGCATCATATCCGCAATGCTACGGACCGGCGAAGCGCTGTCGGGCGGCCCCGGTCAGGGGATCGCGCGGGCAAGCTCGTCGCGGAACCGGGGATGGGCGATGGCGACCAGCGCCTCGGCGCGCTGGCGCAGGCTTTTGCCGTCGAGATCGACCGCGCCATATTCGGTGACGATGGTCTGGGCATCGTTGCGCGGCGTCGTCACCGGCCCGGCAAGCGCGGGCACGATGCGCGACACGGTGCCGTCGCGCGCGGTGGACGGGCAGGCGATGATCGACCGCCCCCCGCGCGAGGCGCGCGCGCCGCGCACGAAATCGAGCTGGCCGCCCGCGCCGCTATACTGCCGGCCGAGCAGATGTTCGGAGTTGCACGCCCCCGACAGATCGACCTCGAGCGTCGCATTGACCGACACGACGCCGTCATTCTTGGCGATGTGGCGGGGATCGTTGACGATATCGACAGGCGCGGAATGAATCGACGGATTGTCGTCGAGAAAATCGTAAAAGGCCCGGTCCCCCATCGCAAAGGTGAACACGCTGCGCCCCTGAAAGGTCGTCTTGCGCCGGTTGGTGACCGCGCCCGCGGCGATCAGCGCCGCCAGCGCCGGGGTCATCAGCTCGGTATGGATGCCAAGGTCGCGCCGGTCGCCGAGCAGCGCGCACACCGCATTGGGCAGGCCACCAATCCCCATTTGCAGGCACGCGCCGTCATCGATCATGCCCGCGACGATATGGGCGATGGCCTGTTCCTCGGCCGAGGGCGGCGGAAAGGCCAGATCTGGCAGCGGCGTGTCGCCTTCGACGATCATGTCGACTTCCGACACGTGCAGCAGCGAATCGCCCAGCACGCGCGGCATGTTGGGATTGACCTCGACGATCAGCCGCCGCGCTGCGCGGGCGACGCGCGTCGCATAGTCATTGGCGGTGCCGAAGGTGAACCAGCCATGCCGGTCCATCGGCGACACGGTGACGATGAACGCATCGGGGCGCACATGATCGGCGAGCAGCCGGGGCGCGGCGCTGAACGCGGTCGGCACGAACTCGACCGGGCGGCGGCCCTCGGCCTCGCCCTTGCGGATCAGCGCGCGTTCGATCGCGGTCAGGAACATGCAGTGCGGCCGGATGCGGTCGAGCAGCTCATAGCGCAGCACCGTCTGCGCGGCATGGACGAGCGAATGGAAATACCAGAGGTTGAACCCGGCCAGCCCCCCGCTTTCGACCCGTGCGGCAAGCGCCGCCAGCAGCGCCGGCGGCTCGGCAATCGCCATGCCCATCACCACATTGGCCCCGGCGGCGATCCCGGCGACCGCCGCCTCCGCGCTCACCAGCCGCGACCGGTAATCGTCGGCGGCGCTCATTGCGCCATCTGGCCCTCGCACACCACGACCCGATAGGGCAGCTTTTCCCCGTCCGGCTCGGTGATCGTCACATATTCGCCGGGCTTCAGCCGGTGGGTTTCGAGGTGGAACAGATCCTCGTCATCGGCCTCGCCCAGCGCATAGCTGAACGCCCAGCCCCGTCCCTTGCGGACCAGATAGCCCGACCGGTCGCGCTCGTTCGGCCAGTGACGGCGCACCGTCGCCAGCGCGGGCTGGCGGCTGAGCGCGTCCTCGTCCAGCAGCCCCTCATTGTCGAGCGGCAGGTGCAGCAGATAGGCGCGGCTCGCCGACCCGTTGGGAAAACCGGGGGCGCGGGCGAGTTCGAGGCGGACGGTTTTCCAGCTCATGGCACGAAAGCTGCCCGAGCCGGCCGCCGGGCCGATATACGCATTGATACGGAGCGCGGATTTGGCGAGGAAAGCCCATGGCTTTTTCCAAGTCCTCCATGGCCCGGCTGTCGGATGCGCATCTGCGCTCGATCCTGTCGACCGTGCCCGATGCGATGGTGGTGATCGACTCCAGCGGCATCATCCAGTCGTTCAGCACCGCGGCCGAACGCATGTTCGGCTATGGCGAGGCCGAGGTGCTGGGCGAAAATGTCAGCATGCTCATGCCCTCGCCCGACCGCGAGCGGCACGACAGTTATATGCAGCATTACATGACGACCGGCGAACGGCGGATCATCGGCATCGGCCGGCTGACCACCGCGCGGCGGCGCGACGGCACCACCTTTCCGATCGAACTGGCGATCGGCGAGGCGCGCGCCGGCGAGGAACGGCTGTTCACCGGCTTCATCCGCGACCTGACCGAGCGCCAGCAGACGCAGCGCCGGCTGCAGGACCTGCAGGCAGAGCTGGGCCATGTCGGCCGGGTGAGCGCCATCGGCACGCTGGCCGCGGCGCTGGCGCACGAGTTGAACCAGCCGCTGTCGGCGATCTCGACCTATATGGAGGCGGCGCGCGACCTGCTCGACGACCCGACGCCCGACACGGTGGCGCTGATCCGCGAGGCGTTCACCGAAAGCGCGGCGCAGGCGATCCGCGCCGGGCAGATCGTCCGCCGGCTGCGCGATTTCATCGCCCGGGGCGAGGCGGAACGGCGGATCGAAAGCCTGAGGGTGCTGCTCAACGAAGCCAATGCGCTGGCGCTGGCCGGGGGCGGCGACCACGGCGTCGACGTGCTGGTGGAACTCGCCCCGGCAGCCGATCTGGTGCTGGTCGACCGCATCCAGGTGCAGCAGGTGTTCCTCAATCTGGTGCGCAACGCCATCGAGGCGATGGAGGGGGCCGAGGTCCGCAAGCTCGAGATCCGTGCCGAACCGGCGGCCGACGGCATGGTTCATATCAGCATCGCCGACAGCGGCCCCGGCCTGGCCCCCGCCATCGCCGCCAATCTGTTCGAACCCTTTCAAAGCACGAAGGAAAGCGGCATGGGACTGGGGCTGTCGATCTGCCGGACTCTGATCGAGGCACAGGGGGGACGGATCTGGGCGGAACCGTCGGCGCTGGGCGGCACGGCGTTTCATTTCACCCTGATCGCAGCCAATGGAGAGGCGCATGGCTGAACGGCACGTCTATGTGGTCGACGATGACGAGGCGATCCGCCGGTCGCTGAACTTCATGCTGCGCACCTCGGGGCACAAGGCGGAGCTGTTCACCTGTGGCGAGGATTTCCTGAAGGCGGGGCCGAAGCTCGCCCCCGGCTGCGTGCTGCTCGACATCCGCATGGACGGGATGGACGGGCTGCAGGTGCAGCAGGCGATGGCCGAACGCGGCATCGGCCTGCCGGTGATCGTGATGACCGGGCATGGCGACATTGCGCTCGCCGTCCGCGCGATGAAGGCCGGGGCAGTCGATTTCCTTGAAAAGCCGTTTGAAAAGGCCGTGGTGCTCGCCGCGCTCGACCAGGGGTTCGCCCGGATCGAGCGGTCGGACCTGAGGCGGCTGCGCGCCGACGAGGCCCGCACCCGGATCGAGGCGCTGACCCCGCGCGAACGCGACGTGCTGCGCGGGCTGGTCGAAGGGCTGCCGAACAAGTCGATCGCCTATGATCTGGGCATCAGCCCGCGCACCGTGGAGATCCACCGCGCCAATGTGATGCAGAAGCTGGCCGTCAAAAGCCTGTCCGAGGCGCTGCGCATCGCCTTTGCCGCCGAGCTGGGCGAACAGCGCGAGGGCGGCGAGGACGGCGAAGCGGGCGGCGACTCGGCGGGCTAGGCCATTTTGAAGCCGGGTTGGGCCACCCGGCGGCGCGGCCCGGCCGGATCATGCCCTAGGTAGCTTTCCGGGTCGCATCGCCCCCCCGACCCGGCCCATGATCCCGCCATCGGCAACGGGGCGGGAGCGCGGCGGGATGCAGAACGATGCGGCAAGGCGGCCTGACGCGGGCGGAATGGCGCGCGGCCCCGGTTCGGACACGCCCGACCACGGGGCGGCATTCGCGGATCTGGTGATCGCAGCCTGGTGCTGGCCGTGGCTGGCGGCGCCGGCGGTCATGGGGGCTGCACAGGCCCTGTTCGGCCAGACGGCGCATCCGCCCCATCACCCCCAGCTGCCGGTGCCCGACACCATCGCCGCGCATGACGATCATGGCCTGTTCGCCTGATCCCCGCCTGTCGAGGCGCGCGCCGGAGCGGCATAACATAGATGAGGGTTATTGGATCATTCCGTCGTTAACGGGGAATGGATGACATTTGGCCCCCTTGTCCTGAAACTCGCGGCCTTTGCCCGGCTGTCGCAAGATGATCGGGCGGCCCTGGACAGGCTGGCCCGCAACCAGCGCGAGGTCGCGCCACGCCGCGACCTGATCCGCGAGGGCGACCAGCCGCGCTTCGTTCATCTGATCGTCGATGGCTGGGCGTGCCGCTACAAGACCTTGCCCGACGGGCGGCGACAGATCGTGGCGATCTTCCTGCCCGGCGATCTGTGCGATCTGAACGTCTATGTGCTGCGCGAAATGGATCACAGCGTCGGCGCGATCACCCGGCTGCGCGTCGCCGACATCTGCCGCGAGGACATGGCCGGGCTGACCGAGGCGCATCCGCGCATCACCCAGGCGCTGTGGTGGCACGAACTGGTGACCGCCGCGATCCAGCGCGAATGGACGCTCAACCTTGGCCAGCGTTCGGCCTATGAGCGCATCGCGCATCTGCTGTGCGAACTGTTCATGCGCCTGCAGCTCGTCGATCTGGTGCGCGCGGAGACGTGCGATTTCCCGATGACGCAGAACGACATCGCCGATGCGACCGGGCTGACCCCGGTGCATGTCAACCGCACGCTGCAGGAGCTGCGCCGCGCCGGGCTGATCGTGCTGCAGGGCCGCACCCTCACCATCCCCGATCTGAAGGCGTTGCAGGCCGCCGCGCTGTTCAGCGCCAATCATCTGCATCTGGGGCGCGACGGGCGCCATCTCGACGCCAATGACTGAACCCGCCGAAGACCCCGAGCGCGAGCGGCTGAGGCTGGCGCTCGAGGTCGGCCGGCTGGCGACATGGGACTGGGAGCTGGACAGCGGCGATGTCGTCTGGAACGACGAGCATTACCGGATGCAGGGCTATGCGGTGGGCGAAGTCGCGCCGAGCTTTGCCGCCTGGGCGGCCCGCGTCCATCCCGACGATCTGACCGAAGTGGTGGCGGCGATCGAGGCCGCCCGCGACAGCCGCACCGACTATCGCCACACCTTCCGCAACCTGCTGCCGGGCGATGTGGTGCGCTGGGCCTCGGCGCGGGGGCGGTTCTTCTATGCCCCCGATGGCACGCCGCTGCGCATGATCGGGGTGATGGAAGACGTCACCGAAGCGCGGCTGGCACAGGAAGCGCTGGCCGACCGCGAGCGCCGGCTGCGCGCGCTGGTCGGCGAGCTGCGCGACCGGGTGCGCAACACCCTGGCGCGCATCCGGTCGATCCTGCGCAGCACCGCCGATGGGGCGGTGTCGGTCGAGGATCTGACCGCGCGGCTGATCGGCCGGGTGGAGGCGGTGTCGCGCATCCAGAGCGCGGTGACGCGCGATCCCTCAGCCGGTGTGGATCTGGCCGGCCTGATCCGCGACGAGCTGCTTGCCCATGCGCTGCGCGACGGGCCGGTGATGACGGTGCGCGGGCCCGACCTGCTGCTCGCGGTTCCGGTCGCCGAGATGATGAGCCTCGCCATCCATGAACTGACGGCCAATGCCGTCGCCCATGGCGCACTGGGAAAGGATGATGGCCGGCTGGATCTGGTCTGGGAGATCGATGGCGACGGCCATTTCCATCTGCGCTGGCGCGAATATGGCAGCGTCGCACCGGCTGCGCCGGGCGAAGGCTTCGGGCTCGATCTGCTGCTGCGCACCCTGCCGCGCGATCTGGGCATGACGACACGGCTGGCATTCGATCCGCGCGGCGTCAGCTTCGACCTTGAAGGACCGGCGGCGAGGCTGACCAGGCCGCCCGAGGCGCAGGCCATGGCCGCACTGGGCTGAGCCGAAACAGCCTCGCGGCGGATCGGGCCAGTGCGCGGCCCGGCACATCCGGCAGATCAGGTGGCTGGAGCGGCCGATCCGACGCCAATCGGATCGGCCGCTTTCAGGCTCAGCTGCCCGGATTGGCTTCCGGCGCGGGATCGGCCGCAGCCGCGCGCGGGCGGCGGGTGCGGCGGCGCGGCGCTTCGCCGGCCCCATCATCACTCCCCGCATCAGCCGGTTCGATGGCGATGGCCGGCGGCAGGCGATCGGCCTCGATCGCCGGCGCGGCCGCTTCGCCGTCCTCGCCCTCTTCGCGGCGGCGGCGCGGGCGGCGGGTGCGACGGGTTTCGCCGTCCCCATCGGCATCCGCTTCGGCCGGCGACGGCGCGGCGGGGGCATTGCCCTGCCCGTCATCGGCATTGCGGCGCGGCGCGCGTTCGCGCTGTTCCGGGCGGCGCTGGGGCCGCGCTTCGGGGGCGGCGTCGAATTCCTCGCCCTCGTCGAAATCATCCTCGGCGGCATCGTCGCGCGGCCGGCGCTGATCCTCGAAGCGGGCGCGGGATTCGCTCAGCACGCGGAAATAATGATCGGCGAACTGGAGATAATATTCGGTGGTGACCCGGTCCCCAGCCATCTGGGCGTCGCGCGCGAGATTCTTGTATTTCTCGTGCAGCTGCTGCGCATTGCCGCGGGCGCGATTGTCGATCCGGTTGCCCTGTTCGGGACGCCCCGGATTGCCCTGCGGCCGCTGGCCGCCACGACCGCGACGGCGGCCGCCCTGACGATTGTTGATCAACGGATTTCCTCGTCTCAAGCCCAGTTACGTTACGTTCGGCTCCGCCTGTTCGCCTGCGGCCCCATGCGGCACGCCCGGCGACGCACCGGGCACCATGGCCCCGGCCGTCCTGCGCGTCCGCCATCTGCCAGCGCGGCCGGGTGATACCGCGTCACAGCTTTGGGGATGAACGGGACGCCCGCAGTTCTGGAACCGGTGGTTCGAACGAAGGGGGCCCTGTTCTGGCTCCGCATGTAGAGGCTCAAGGGTTAAAAACCAAGCGCAAAGATCGCCGCCGACAGCCGAATCACGCCGCATCGGCAGCGGGCGGACGGGTGAGGATCAGGCACCGGTCGCGTCCGCCCAGATCACGGCGGCAGGCGACCGCCAGCCCGGCGTCCGCGAACAGCGCCCCCGCGCCATGGCGCTGGTCCGCGCCGATCTCGATCGCCGCCACCCCGCCGGGAGCAAGCAGCGCGGCGATGGCCGGGGCCAGCCGGCGATAATCGTCCAGCCCGTCGGCCCCGGCGAACAGCGCCGAAGCGGGTTCATGCGCCGCCACTTCGGCGGGCAAAGCGGCATCGGCCTCGACATAGGGCGGGTTGCACAGGATGAGATCGAACGTGCCGCTGAGCGCCGCCGTCCAGTCGCCGCGGACAAACGCCGCGCGCGCGCCAAAGCCCCGCGCATTGGCCCGCGCATAGCCGAGCGCCGCCTCCGACCGGTCGACCCCCAGCCCCCATGCCCCCGGCCAGTGATCGAGCGCGGCGAGCAGCAGCGCCCCCGATCCGGTGCCGAGATCGAGGATATGCGCCGGTGCCCGCGCGCCGAAATGGTCGATCGCCGCCTCGATCAGCGTCTCGCTGTCGGGCCGGGGAATGAGCACGCCGGGGCCGACCGCAAGATCGAGCGTCCAGAAAGCGCGCGTGCCGGTCAGATAGGCGACCGGCGCGTGCGCCAGCCGCTGCGCGACCAGCCGCGCAAATGCCGGCGGCACCGCTGCCGCACCGCCAAGCAGCAGCGCCTCGCGGGTGATGCCCAGCGCATGAGCAAGCAGCAGCTCAGCATCGAGCCGGGGGGTGGGCGACACAGCTGCCAGCTGCGCCGCCGCATCGCGCAGCGCGACGGCGGCGGCATCGGGGCCGGGGGGCAGGCCCGCCACCGGCTCAGCCGTCGAGATTGGCGAGCCGCGCCGCCTGATCCTCGGCGATCAGCGCATCGACCAGATCGTCAAGCTGCCCTTCCAGAATCTCGGGCAGGCGGTGCAGCGTCAGGTTGATCCGGTGGTCGGTCACCCGGCCTTGCGGAAAGTTGTAGGTGCGGATGCGTTCCGACCGGTCGCCCGAACCGACCATGGAGCGGCGCGCCCCGGCGCGCTCATTCGCCAGCCGCTCGCGCTCCAGCTCGTACAGCCGGGTGCGCAGCACCTTCATCGCCTTGGCGCGGTTCTTGTGCTGCGAGCGTTCGTCCTGCTGGATGACGACCAGCCCGGTCGGCAAATGGGTGATGCGCACCGCCGAATCGGTGGTGTTGACATGCTGGCCGCCCGCACCGGAGGAGCGGTAGATGTCGATCCGCAGATCCTTGTCGTCGATCTGCACATCGACATCCTCGGCCTCGGGCAGCACGGCGACGGTCGCGGCAGAGGTGTGGATGCGCCCGCCGCTCTCGGTCGCGGGCACGCGCTGCACGCGGTGGACGCCGCTTTCATATTTGAGCCGCGCGAACACGCCCTGCCCGGCGACGCTGGCGATCACTTCCTTATAGCCGCCGATATCCGACGGGCTGGCGGAAATGATCTCGACCCGCCAGCCGCGCTGATCGGCATAACGCTGATACATGCGCAGCAGATCGCCCGCGAACAGCGCGGCTTCATCGCCGCCGGTGCCGGCCCGGATTTCGAGCATCGCCGCGCGCTCGTCGGCCGCGTCGCGCGGCAGCAGCCGGATCGCCAGCGCCCGTTCCGCCTCGGGCAGGCGCGCGCGCAGCAGCGCCAGCTCGTCCCCCGCCAGCGCGCGCATCTCCGCCTCGGCCGCCGGATCGTCGATCAGCGCCGCCAGCGTCGCCAGCTCGTCGCGCAGCTGCCGCACCGCCCCCGCCGCCTCGGCGACCGGTTCCAGCTCGGCATATTCCTTGGATGTCTGCACGAACCGCTCGGGCGGCAGGTCGCCGGTCGCCATCAGCGCCTGCAACTCATCCCGCCGCGCCTCGATCGCGGCGATCCGCTCGGCGGAAATGCGGGTCATGCGCCGCGCACTTGATCCGCAAGCGCGGTGATCGCCACGTCGGACTGGGCACCGGTCGCCAGATCCTTGAGCGCCACCATCCCGCGCGCCAGCTCTTCCTCGCCCAAGATCGCGGCAAAGCGCGCGCCCGAGGCCCCGGCCTTCTGCATCCGCCGCTTCATATTGCCGCGATAGGCCATGTCGGCGACCAGCCCTGCCCGGCGCAGCGCCGCGACAACACCGACCGCGGCTGCTTCCGCCGCCTCGCCCAGCGGCACCACCGCGACATCGATGCCCGGCACCGCCGGCGCGTCGATCAGCATCGCCAGCCGCTCGATCCCCGCCGCCCAGCCGACGGCCGGGGTTGCGGGGCCGCCCAGCGCCTCGATCAGCCCGTCATAGCGGCCGCCGCCCAGCACCGTGCCCTGCGCGCCCAGCCGGTCGGTCACGAACTCGAACGCGGTGTGGCGGTAATAATCCAGCCCGCGCACCAGCCGGGCATTGCGCGTCCAGGCGACGCCGGCGGCATCCAGCCCGCGCGTCACCGCCTCGAAAAACTGCCCGGCCTCGACCGACAGATAATCGTCGATCACCGGCGCGGCATCGGCGAGCGCACGGTCGCGCGGGTCTTTGGAATCGAGGATGCGCAGCGGATTGCGGTCGAGCCGGTCGCGGCTGTCCTCCGACAGGGCATCGCGGTGCGCGTCGAAATGGGCGATCAGCGCGGCGCGCCAGGCATCGCGGCTGGCGGCATCGCCCAGCGTGTTGAGCTGGAGCGTCACCCCATCGGCCACGCCCAGCGCATGGAGCAGCTGATCGGCCATGGTCAGGATCTCGACATCGGCGGCCGGCTCGGCCGCGCCGATCACCTCGGCATCGATCTGGTGGAACTGGCGGAACCGCCCCTTTTGCGGCCGTTCATAACGGAACAGCGGGCCATGGGTGACAAGCTTGAGCGGCGCATATTGCTGCCAGCCCTCGGTCAGATAGGCGCGGGCGATGCCGGCGGTGAACTCGGGCCTGAGCGTCAGCGAATCGCCGCCCCGGTCGAGAAAGCTGTACATTTCCTTGGACACGACATCGGTCGTCTCGCCCAGCGACCGGGCGAACACCGCGGTCGCCTCGAACACCGGCACCTCGACGCGCTGGAACGCGAACAGCCGCCGCACCGCCTCGAACGTGTCGACCACTTTCTGGAACCGGGCCTGGGTCTCGCCCAGCATGTCCTGCGTGCCCCGGATCGGCCGGGGCGTTTCGATTTTCGCCATGGGCCGCTCTCTAGTGCCTGATCGGCCGGGGTGGAAGCGCCATGCGCGCGCCGCATGGATGGCGCCGGGGGCGTTCGCGGGAATCGGAAACACGCCGCCGATCGGGGCTTTCCGGGGCAGGGCGAAGGGGTTAGCGATGGCGCATGACCAAGATGCTGACCGCCCTTCTGCTCGGCACTGCGCCGCTGTCCGCCGCCCTTGCGCTCCACACCCCGCTTGCCGGAGAGGCGGGCGCGCCGGGCAACAGCCAGCCCGCGGCCTTTGCCATGGACCAGCGGCTGCCGCAGCCGCGCGACATCGCCTATCCGGGCACGATCCGGCTGGAGGTCGACGCGACCGATACCGCGCGCGGCATTTTCCGCGTGCGCGAACGCATCCCCGTGGCAGCGCCCGGGCCGATGACTTTGCTGTTCCCCAAATGGCTGCAGGGCAATCACGCCCCGCGCGGCGAGATCGAGAAGCTGGCGGGGCTGACCATCCGGGCGCGCGGGCGCGAACTGGCGTGGCGGCGCGACCCGTTCGACGCCTATGCCTTTCATGTCGATGTGCCGAGCGGCGTCGAGGCGCTTGAGCTGAGCTTCGAATTTCTGTCCGCGACCGCGCCGGGCCAGGGGCGGATCGTCGTCACCCCCGACATGATGAACCTCCAGTTCAACTCGGTCTCGCTCTATCCGGCCGGCTATTACGCCCGCCGCATCCCCATCGAGGCGCGGGTGACCTATCCGGCCGGCTGGACGGCGGCATCGGGCCTGCCGGCGACGGTCGACGGGCAGGTCTATCGGTACGAACGCACCGATTACGAGACGCTGCTCGATTCGCCGGTGTTTGCCGGGCGGCATTTCCGCGTCGAGCAGCTGGCCCCCGATGTGCGGCTGAACATGGTCGCCGACTCGGCCGGCGATCTCGCCGCCGCCACGCCCGAACAGATCGACGCGCATCGCCGGCTGGTCGATCAGGCGGTCAAGCTGTTCGGCGCGCGCCATTATGACCGCTACGAGTTTCTGCTGGCGCTGACCGACCAGATGGGCGGGATCGGCCTTGAGCATCATCGCAGCTCGGAAAATGGCGTCGATCCCGATTATTTCCGCAAATGGAATGACGGGCCGGGCCGCCGCAACCTGCTGCCGCACGAGTTCGCGCACAGCTGGAACGGCAAATATCGCCGCCCCAAGGGGCTGTGGGTGCCCGATCACAACACGCCGACGCGCAACGGCCTGCTCTGGGTCTATGAAGGCCAGACGCAGTTCTGGGGCTATGTGCTGGGCGCGCGCTCGGGCCTGTACAGCAAGCAGGAGACGCTGGACGCATTCGCCGCCATCGCCGCCGGGCTGGACCAGCGCCCGGCGCGCAGCTGGCGGCATCTGGAAGACACGACCTATGATCCGGTGATCTCCGCCCGGCGGCCCAAGGGCTGGACCAGCTGGCAGCGGTCCGAGGATTATTACAGCGAGGGGATGCTCGTCTGGCTGGAGGCCGATGCACTGCTGCGCCGGCTGACCGGGGGGGCGCGCGGGATGGACGATTTCGCCCGCGCCTTTTTCGGCGGGCGCGACCGCGACTGGGGTGTCGTCACCTATGATCTGGACGATATCGTCCAGACGCTTGACCAGCTTGCGCCCTATGACTGGGCGGGTTTCCTGAAGGCGCGCCAGTTCGAACATGCCAAGGGCGCGCCGCTCGCCGGGCTGACCGAAAGCGGCTACCAGCTCGTCTATACCGACGAACCGACCGCCTATTGGCGCGATGTTGAAAAGCGCAGCGGCACCGTGGATCTGAGCTATTCGGGCGGCCTGACCGTCGACAAGGACAAGAAGATCACCGGGGTGGTGTGGGACAGCGCGGCGTTCAAGGCCGGGCTGACCGTGGGCACCGAGATCGTCGCGGTCGGCGACCGCCCCTATGCGCCCGAACTGCTCAAGGACGCGATCGCCGCCGCCGCGCGCGCGAAACTGCCCGTTCCGCTCACCATCCGCCGCTTTGGCCGGTTCGAACAGCTAAGCCTCGACTGGACGGGCGGGCTGCGCTACCCGCGCCTCGCGAAGACGGGCACCGCAGAGGGACCGCTCGACAGGCTGCTCGCCCCGCGGTGAGCCGATTGACAGCATAGCTCCGCCGCCCGCCGCGCCGATGCGCGCGGCGGGCGGCGGCGATGGAGACAGGGATGAACATCGAACTGATTCCGGTGGGCAAGGACCCGCCCCACAATCTCAACGTCGTGATCGAAGTGCCGGTGGGCGGCGAGCCGGTGAAATATGAGTTCGACAAAAAGTCGGGGGCGCTGTTCGTCGACCGCATCCTGCACACGCCGATGCGCTATCCGGCCAATTACGGCTTTGTGCCGGGCACGCTGTCGCCCGATGGCGATCCGCTCGACGCGCTGGTCGTCGCGCGCTCGCCCTTCATTCCGGGGTGCGTGGTGCGGGTGCGGCCGATTGCGGTGCTGATGCTGGAAGACGAAGCCGGCGGCGATGAAAAGCTGCTGACCGTCCCGGTCGACCAGACCTTCCCTTATTATTCGAATGTCGAGGAACATCACGACCTGCCCGACATCGTGATGAAGCAAATCGAGCATTTCTTCACGCACTACAAGGATCTGGAGTCCGAGAAGTGGGTGCGCGTCGGCCATTGGGAAAATGCCGAATATGCGCGCAAGATCGTGGTCGAAGCGATCGAACGCGCCAATGCGGCGAAGGCCGGCGCGGCCTGACCGGCCGGGCCGCTGGCTTTACCCGCTGGCCGCTGAGACAAAAAAAGGGCCTCTCCCGCGCGGGAGAGGCCCTTTTTCTTGGAGCGCCGGTGCCGATCAGCGCGGCGACATGCGGATCGCGCCGTCGAGGCGCACATCCTCGCCGTTGAAATAGCCGCATTCGATCATGGTCAGCGCCAGCCGGGCATATTCATCGGGCTTGCCCAGACGCTTGGGGAACGGCACCGACGCGGCCAGCGCGTCCTTGACGTTCTGCGGCGCGGCCTGGAGCAGCGGCGTGTCGAAAATGCCCGGCAGGATGGTGTTGATGCGGATGCCTTCGCCCATCAGGTCGCGGGCGATCGGCAGCGTCATGCCGACAACGCCGCCCTTCGACGCCGAATAGGCCGCCTGGCCGATCTGGCCGTCTTCGGCCGCGACCGACGCGGTGTTGACGATCGCGCCGCGCTCGCCATCTTCCATCGGATCAAGCGTCAGCATGCCCGCCGCCGACTTGGCGATGCAGCGGAAGGTGCCGACCAGATTGATCTGGACGATCCAGTTGAACGCATCGAGCGGGAAATGCTTGATCGAGCCGTCTTCCTTCGAGCGGCTGGCGGTCTTGATCGCATTGCCGGTGCCGGCGCAGTTGACGAGGATCCGCTCCTGGCCATGCGCGGCGCGCGCCTTGGCGAAACCGGCATCGACCGATTCATCCGACGTCACGTTCACTTCGCAGAACACGCCGCCAATCTCGCGCGCGACCGCTTCGCCCTTTTCGGCCTGAAGGTCGAAGATCGCGACCTTGACGCCCTTTGCCGCCAGCGCGCGCGCCGTCGCGGCACCAAGGCCGGACGCGCCGCCGGTGATGACCGCGGCGATATCGGAACCGAGTTTCATGCTGCTCCTCTCTGTATTGTTGAGGTTTCTGGTGTTGAGCGCCCGGAGCCGGTCCGGGACAGCGGGATATCAGGCGGCCCCGGCGGCAGGATGACGCGCCGGGGCCGATCGCGGTCAGAGCCGTTCGATGATGGTGACGTTGGCGAGGCCGCCGCCTTCGCACATGGTCTGCAGGCCATAACGGCCATTGTGGCGGCGCAGTGCGTGGACGAGCGTCGCCATCAGCTTCGCGCCCGATGCGCCGAGCGGATGGCCGAGCGAGATCGCCCCGCCATGCACGTTGAGCTTGGCCGGATCGCCGCCGACATGCTTCAGCCAGGCGAGCGGCACCGGCGCGAACGCCTCGTTCACTTCGTAAAGATCGATATCGTCGATCTTGAGGCCGGCGCGCTTCAGCGCCTTGTCGGTCGCAAACAGCGGCTCTTCGAGCATGATCACCGGATCGCCGCCGGTGACGGTGACATTGTGGATGCGCGCAAGCGGCGTCAGGCCATGATCCTTGAGCGCCTGGGCGGACACGATCATCACCCCCGACGCGCCGTCGCAGATCTGCGAGGCATTGGCGGCGGAAATCATCCCGCCTTCGGCCAGCAGCTTGACCGACTGGATGCCCTCGAACGTCGCATCATGGCGGATGCCCTCGTCGGTGCGGTGCAGTTCGGTGCCCTCGGGCGTTTCGATTTCGAGCGCGACGATCTCGTCGGCAAAGGCCCCGGCCGCAGTCGCCGCCGCCGCGCGGCGATGGCTTTCAAGCGCGAACTGGTCGAGCTGGTCGCGGTTGAAGCCATGCTTGCGCGCCAGCATCTCGGCGCCCATGAACTGGCTGAACTGGATGTTCGGATAACGGGCTTCCTGACGCGGGCTCTTCGCCTTGCCCAGCCCGGCCTGCGCGAACAGCGCGCCGGTCGAGCCCATCGGCACGCGGGTCATCGATTCGACGCCGGCGGCGATCACCACGTCCTGCGTGCCCGACAGCACCGCCTGAGCGGCGAACTGGATCGACTGCTGCGACGACCCGCACTGGCGGTCGATGGTGACGGCGGGGACGCTTTCCGGCAGCTTCGACGCCAGCACCGCGCCGCGCCCGACCTGAAAGCTCTGCTCGCCGCCCTGGCTGACACAGCCCATGATCACATCGTCAATCGCCTTGGGGTCGATGCCGGTGCGGTCGACCAGGCTGTTGAGCACTTCACCGGCCATGTCGGCCGGGTGCCAGCCGGCCAGCCGGCCGCCGCGTTTGCCGCCGGCGGTGCGCACGGCCTGAACGATATAGGCTTCTGCCATTGGGTCCTCTCCCGTTTTCGGTTTCGCCATCAACTCTTGCCGATCCGCTCGCGCCCGGCAAGAATAAAGTGACGTTTACGTGAGGGGAAAAGGTGACATGACGATGACTGTCAGCGCGGCACTCGCCGCGCGCCGCTCGGTGCGGGGATTTCTCGACCGCCCGGTCGATCCGGCGCTGATCCGCGATCTGGTCGAACGCGCGGCGCGCGCGCCTTCGGGCGGCAATCTCCAGCCCTGGCATATCGATGTTGTTGGCGGGGCGGCGCTCGACGGGTTCAAGCGCGACATGGCGGCGAGGATCATGGCCGGCCATGGCGAGACGCCGGCCTATGATATTTATCCCCCCGAACTCGGCGAGCCGTATCGCAGCCGGCGCTTCGCGGTGGGCGAGGCGCTCTATGCGCGGCTTGGCATCCCGCGCGAGGACAAGGCGGCGCGGCGGATGTGGTTTGCGCGGAACTTCGCATTTTTCGGCGCACCGGTGGCGCTGTTCTGCACGGTCGACCGGCAGATGGGACCGCCGCAATGGAGCGACCTGGGCATGTATCTGCAAAGCCTGATGCTGCTGCTGGTCGAAGCCGGGCTGGCGAGCTGCCCGCAGGAATGCTGGGCGGTGTATCCCGACAGTGTCACGCAGTTCCTGGGGACGCCGCCGGAGCGGATGCTGTTTTGCGGAATGGCGATTGGTTACGAGGATCCGGCCGAGCCGGCCAACCAGCTGGAGACCGAACGCGCCGCAACGCCGGACTGGGCGCATTTCCGGTTCACCTGACCCGCAAGCGCGCGGGCGGCGGTCGGGCCGGACTGCCGCCCGCGTCCGGCGACGGCATAGGGCACCCCGACCCAACGTAGAAACCCTGTATCCCGCGACAATCGGCATTTTACCGCAAACTGACAGGAGCGCCGCGAGCGACGCGGTGGCTGCACAGCCTGCCACCCGGCTTTCCGCAATCGTGACGGGAGTTGATGATGCGATCGGTTCTGCTGGCAGGGGTTGCCGTTCTGGCCTTTGCGCCATCCGCCATGGCGCATGCCGCGTCCAAGAGCGAGGAGCCGGATGGCCCGCCGGCGGGCAAGCCGCCGGTCGAGGAGGTGTTTTCCACCGGGGTCGCCAAGGGACGCGACCGGCTCGACAGCGCCACCTCGACCAGTGCGCTGCGCGAGGCCGAGATTTTCAAAATGGCCCCCCGGTCGATCGGCGAGCTGCTGCGCGCGATCCCCGGCGTGATGTCCGAAGCCCCGAACGGCGAGAGCATCGCCAACATCTCGATCCGCGGCCTGCCGATGTCGTCATCGGGTGCCAAGTTCGTGCAGTTGCATGAAGACGGCCTGCCGGTGATGGAGTTTGGCGACATTGTCGGCGCAAGCGCCGACACCTTTCTGCGCGCCGATTTCTCGCTGGCGCAGGTCGAGGCGATCCGTGGCGGCTCGGCGTCGACCTTTGCGTCGAACTCGCCCGGCGGCATCATCAACTTCATCTCGAAGACCGGCGAACAGGAGGGCGGGTCCGTCGGCCTGACATCGGGGGTCGATTTCGACCAGTACCGGGTCGATTTCAACTATGGCGGGCGGCTGACCCAAAGCCTGCGCTTCCATATTGGCGGGTTTTTCCGGCAGGGCGAGGGCCCCCGTCGCATCGGTTTTGACGGGCAGCGTGGCGGCCAGATCAAGGCCAATATCACCAAGGAGCTGCCAAACGGCTATATCCGCCTCTACGGCAAGATCCTCGAAGATCGCTCGCCCTTTTACGACGCGGTCCCGCTGCGCATCACTGGCACCAACGAGAATCCCGAGCTCGATGCCGTGGCCGGCTTCCGCCCGACGCGCGACACGATCTCGACCCGCGCATTGCAGTCGGCACGGGTGCTTGATGAAAACAATCAGCCGATCACGGTCGACATCCGCGACGGCCAGCGCGTCCGCGAACGGGCGATCGGGTTCGAGGGGCAGTTGGAACTTGCCGGCTGGACGGTCACCGAACGCTTCCGCGTCACCAGCCGCTCGGGCGGCCTGTTCGGTCCGTTCAGCAGCCAGTATCTCACGCCGGCGGCAGCGCTGACCCGTCTCGGGGCCGCGGGCGGCCGCTTCGCCTTTGCCAGCGGGCCGAACGCGGGGCAGGCGATCGCCGACCCGACGCTGCTCAACGGCAACGGCCTGATCGGGATCTACAATATCCGTCTGCGCCAGCAGGACGATCTGGGCACCATGACGAACGACGTGCGCGCCAGCCGCGTCTGGAACATCGGCGAGGATTCGCTGACCACCACGGTCGGCTTTTACAAGTCGCGACAGGCGATCGACGCATCGGTCTTCTATGGTGTGGCCGTCACCGATGTGCTCGGCCGGGGCGATGCCTCGCTGCTCAACGTGTTCAACGGCACCGGTGCCCCCGTCACCGAAAACGGCATTTTCGCCTTCAATGCCTTTCCGGGGCTGCAGCGGCGCACGGTGCGACTGGATTATGATGTCAACGCGCCCTTCGCCTCAGCCAATTACCGGTTCGGCCGCCTGTCGATCGGCGCGAGCATCCGCTACGACTTTGGCAGCGCCAACGGCCAGGTGTTCGGCATCGAGCTCGGCCAGGGCGGGGTCGGCCAGACCAGCCGCGACATGAATGGCGACGGTGTGATCTCGGCTCCGGAAACCCGCGTCGGGGTAACCCCGCTCGCCAATCCCGGGCTGGTCAATTACGATTACAGCTATCTGTCCTATTCGACGGGGGTGAACTTCCGCGTGTCGGATTCGTTCGCCGTGTTCGGGCGCTATAGCCGCGGCGCACGCGCCAATGCCGACCGCATCACCTTCAGCGCGGTGATCAACAACGCGACCGGCGCGCTCGCAATCCCGCAGGCCGCTTACGATCCGGTCCGCCAGGCTGAGTTGGGGGTGAAATTCCGCCGCGCCAACCTGACGCTCAACCTGACCGGTTTCCATGTCGAGGCGCAGGATTCGAACATCAACACCGTGAATGGCAGCATCATCGCGCGCGACTATCGGGCCAAGGGCCTCGAGTTCGAAGGCAGCTTCCGCCACGGCATCTTCAGCCTGACGGCGGGTGCGACCTATACCGATGCGACCATCGTGCGTGACCTGGTCAACGCGGCGATCAACGGCAACCGGCCGCGCCGGCAGCCGACCATCATGTTCCAGGCAACGCCGCAGATCAGCACCGACCTGTTCACGGTTGGCGCGGTCTTCATCGGCGTGACCGAGAGCTTCTCTCAGGACGTCAACATCCTGAAGCAGCCCGGCTACACGACCGCCAATGCGTTCGTGCAGGTTCGGCCGGTCGACCGGCTGCTGATTTCGCTCAATGCCACCAATCTTTTCGATGAAGTGGCGCTGACCGGGATCGAAGAAGACCGGATCCCGGCATCGGGAATCGTGCGCGGGCGGCTGTTCACCGGACGGGCCGTGTCGCTGACCGCGCGTCTCGATTTCTGATGCTGAATATGTCCTGCGGGGGATGACGTCGCGGTCCACCGTGACGTGATGAGGCCAGTGGCGCGAGGGCGGTTTCCGGTCCGGGGGAAACGGATCGGAAACCGCCCTCGGCTTTTTGATCTGCCCCGTTCGCCGGATAGTCCCATCGGGTGGGACGCCCGGTGGGCCACAGCCATGCGGTGCGGATCGGCCCGTGCAGGGCAATCGATTGGGAGAGCCGGCATCTCGTCCGTCGAGCGTTTGTGATCCAGGCGGCGATGGCGCGGTCTGTTCCGTGTCTGCATTGCGGCTGAAGGAAGACTGTCGATCTGAGGCAGACAAGGACCGACGCTGATCGGGGTGCTGATCGGCGGGCGGGCGGGGGTTGGTGC
>NZ_JAPFGX010000027.1:0-35657 GCF_059803575.1 Sphingomonas sp. URJC2 | reverse complement strand
GCTGCTGCGCGGCGGGGCGATTGACGTCGAGCGACGCCATCAGCACCTTTTTGCGGTCGCGCTCGGTCAGGCGGCGGCCGGCCCGACATGGCGCAGGGCGGCGGTCCGGACGGTGCCAGCGCCGATGCGGCGGTGGCGGCGGTGCGCGCCGCGCTGGCCGGCATGGCGGTCAGCGCCTGAGCGCCACCATGGCCGGCAGCCTTTCTGCTGGCCACCCCGCCCCCGTCGATGCGCTGATCATCGGCGGCGGGCATAACGGGCTGGTCTGCGCCTGGTATCTGCGGCGCGGCGGCCTGTCGGTGCGGGTGGTGGAGGCGCGGTCCATCGTCGGCGGCGCGGCGGTGACCGAGGAGTTCCACCCCGGGTTCCGCAACTCGGTCGCCAGCTACACGGTCGGGCTGCTCCAGCCGCGGATCATCGCCGACATGGCGCTCAAGGCGCATGGCCTGCGCATCGTCATGCGGCCGGTGGCCAATTTCCTGCCGCTCGATGACCGCCGGCATCTGGTGATGGGCGGCGGCATAGCGCGCACCCAGGCGGCGATTGCGCGGTTTTCGGCGCGCGACGCCATGGCCTATCCCGCCTATCTGGCGGCGCTCGAACGGGTCGCCGATGTGCTGCGCGCGCTGGCGCTCAGGACCCCGCCAGAAGCAGGTGGCGGGCTGGACAGCCTGATCCGGCTGGTCATGCAGGGCTGGGGCGTGGCGCGGCTCGACCGCGCGGTGCAGCGCGATCTGCTCGCCATCTTCACCCGGTCGGCGCGCGAGTTTCTCGACAGCTGGTTCGAGAGCGACGAGCTGAAAGCCGCGCTCGGGTTCGATTCGATCGTCGGCCATTATGCCAGCCCCGACAGCCCGGGCAGCGCCTATGTGCTGCTGCATCATGTGTTCGGCGAGGTGGAGGGAGAGCGCGGCGCCTGGGGCCATGCGCTGGGCGGCATGGGCGCGATCACCGCCGCCATGGCATCGGCCTGCCGCGCGGCCGGCGTCGAGATCGAAACCGATGCCCCGGTCGCGCGCGTGCTGATCGATGGCGGCGCGGCCCGTTCAGGGGGATCAGGCGGCGCGACCGCAGTTGGCGTGCGGCTGGCCGATGGCCGGGAGCTGCGCGCGCGCCATGTGATCGCCAATGTGGGACCGAAGCTGCTTTATGACCGGCTGCTCGCGGTGGAGGATCTGCCGCCCGATTTCGCGCGGGCGATGCGCGGTTATGCGGTCGGCTCCGGCACCTTCCGGATGAATGTCGCGCTGTCCGGCCTGCCGCGTTTTTCCTGCCTGCCTGCGCCCGGCCCGCATCTGGCGAGCGGCATCGTCATCGCGCCCAGCCTTGATTATATGGACGCCGCCTATCGCGATGCGCGCGCGACCGGCTGGTCGGCGCAGCCGGTGGTTGAAATGCTGATCCCGTCGCTGCTCGACGGCAGCCTCGCCCCGCCCGGCGCGCATGTCGCCAGCCTGTTCTGCCAGCAATTCGCCCCCCGCCTGCCCGACGGGCGCGACTGGGCGGCGGAACGCGCGCGCGCGGCCGATCATGTGATCGACACGGTCGATCGCTTCGCCCCCGGCTTCCGGTCGCTGGTCGTCGGGCGGATGGCGCTCAGCCCCGCCGATCTCGAGGCGCGGTTCGGGCTGGCGGGCGGCGATATTTTTCATGGCCGGATGAGCCTCGACCAGCTCTGGGCGGCGCGGCCGGTGCTTGGCCATGGCAGCTATCGCGGGCCGCTGCGCAATCTGTGGATGTGCGGCGCGGGCACCCATCCGGGCGGCGGCGTCACCGGCGCGCCGGGCCATAATTGCGCGCGCGAGGTGCTGCGCGGCTGGTGACTTGGTCGCAGGGACAACTCCGCGCTCAGGCGAGCGCGCGGCGCAGCGCGAGGCTGTCGAGGATCATCCCCCCGGCGATGAACACCGCGAGCGAACAGGCCCCGAACAGCAGCCAGCCGGCCGGGCCGGGATAGACGTCCAGATAATGCACCCCGCGCCAGGTGGCACCCTGGGCGAGGCCGAAAATCACCAGAAACGCCTCAAAGCGCGTCTTGATCGTGAACAGGCGGCGGATCTTCTGTCCCATGGCGTGATCCTAGCAAGTGCCGGGCCAGCCACGGAAATCCGCCATTTCCGGCGCGGCCGTCATGGTAAACTGTCAGTTAACCCGACACTTTGCCCGTTCCGTTTCTCCGCTTTTAAAGCGCCCCGGTCAGATCGAGTTCGGCGAGCAGCGCCGCCCGTGCCGCCTCGATCCGCGCATGCAGCGCCGGATCGCCGATTTCGTCGGGGGCGATGGTCTCCGGCCAATGGGCGGAGACGACCGCCGCCAGCCGGTCGATCTTCGCATCATCGAGCATGAAGCGCGGATCGACCCGCGCCGGATCGGCGACGACGCGCAGACGCAGACAGGCCGGGCCGCCGCCATTGGCCATGGACTGGCGGACATCGACGAACAGCGCCTGACGGATCGGGCCATTGCCCGCCGTCAGCCGCGCCAGATAGGCGGCGACCGCCGGGGTGTCGCGCGCCTCGGTCGGCAGGATCAGCGCCTGCCCGCCATCGGGCAGCGTCACCAGCTGGGCGTTGAACAGATAGGACGAAATCGCATCGGCCAGGCTGACTTCGGCCGCCGGCACCTCGACGATGCGGACATCGGGGAAGAGCCGGCGCAGATCGGCGTAAAATCCGTCCCGGTCGGCAAAGGCCAGTTCATGCGCGAACAAGGTCAGCCCGTCGGCCACCGCGACCACGTCATTGTGGAACGCGCCCGCCGCAATCGCGGTTTCCGACTGCTCGACGATCAGCGTGCGCGCCGGATCGAGCCGGTGATGCGCGGCCACCGCCTCGCAGGCGATGCGGTGCTGGCGCGCCGGGAACGGGCCGCCGGAGCGGCCATAGACGAAGATCTCCACCCCCGGCGCGTCATGGCCGGGTGCCAGCCGCATGTGATTGGCCGCGCCTTCGTCCCCGAACGGGGCGGGCACCGGGCCGTGCACGCAAAAGGCCGGATCGGCAAAGGCCAGCCGCAGCTGGGCGAGCGTGTGCGGCCATTCATGGCTGCGGTGCGGCATCGTCAGCAGGTTGGCGACGCTCAGATGGCAGCGCCCGTCGCCGGTATCGGGGGCGGGCGACACCGTCGCCGCATTGGCGGTCCACATCGCCGAGGCCGACAGCGCCCAGGCCGGCACCGGCGCGGCGCTGGCCATCGACGCGCCGAGCGTCGCCAGCCAGTCATGGTCGGGGCGGGGATGCGGCAGCAACAGCCCCTGCGCCAGCCCGAGGTGCAGATTGTGGCGCATCTTGGCCAGCCCCTGCAGCGCGGCGGCGCGGGGATGGCTGGCCTGACCGGCATTGCGCGCCGAGGCGAGATTGCCAAGGCTCAGCCCGGCATAATTGTGGCTGGGGCCGATCAGCCCGTCAAAGTTGATTTCGCGCAGGCTCATTGCCGCCCCACATGGCAGATGGTGTCGCCCAGACCGACCTTCAGCATGGCTGCGGCCCCGGCATCGATGGCGATTTCCCCGCCGCTCAGCGTTTCGATCCGCGCATAGGCGGCGCGGAAATCGATCAGCCGCCCGGCCGCAGCCAGCCTGACCTCGCCGCCTTCCACCGGGCCGATGCGCGCGATCCGCGAATCGACCGCATCCTGCACCGAACGGATCCGGTCGGTCTGCGCCACCATGGTCGGGCCGCCGTCGAAAATGTCGACATAGCTGTCATGGGTGAAGCCTTCATGCTCCAGCATCCGCATCGCCGCCCGCCCGGTCGGGTGCGGCACGCCGATCACCTGCCGCGCCGCTTCGGGCAGCATGGCGGTGTAGATCGGCGTTTTGGGCATCAGATCGGCGATGAACTGGTTGCCATGCACGGCGTTGAACTCATCGGCTTCCTGAAAGCTCATGCCGAAGAATTTGCCGGCCAGCCCGTCCCAGAAGGGCGAGCCGCCGGCCTCGTCGATCACGCCGCGCAGCTCGGCGAGCGTGCGGTCCGAAAAGCGGGCGCGATGCTGGCGGATGAACAGATAGCGGCTGCGCGCGAGCAGCAGGCCCAGCCCGCCCGCCCGCTCGCCGGGATGGAGGAACAGCCCGCCGACCTCGCTCGCGCCTTCCAGATCGGTCGACAGGGTCAGCATGTCGGCGCGGAAAGTGCGATTGAGCTCCTTCGACACCTGGGTCAGCGTGCCGAGCCGGTAGGAGTAAAACGGCCAGTGCTGCCCGACCATGGTGAAGATCTGGCAGGTGCCGCGCACCTGGCCGGTAGCGGTGTTTTCAAGCACCATGACGAACAGATCGTCTACATGCCGGTCCTCGGTGCGGGCAAGCGCGGCCGCCGATCGTTCGAGCTTGGCGGTCAGCGTGTCGCGGTTGGGCGGCAGGTTGGTGAACCCGCCGCCGGTCAGCTTGGCCATTTCATAAAGCGCGGCCAGATCGCCGGCTGCCGCCGGGCGCAGCACATAGGTCATGCGCGGCCCCGCTCGATCAGCCGCAGAATGGCCAGTGTCGACAGCATCGCCCGTTCGGGCAGCGATTCCAGGATCAAATACTCCTCCGCACTGTGAATGGCCCCGCCGCGCACGCCCATCGTGTCGATCACGGGGACGCCGGTGGCCGCGATATTGTTGCCGTCGCATACCCCGCCGGTCGCGCGCCAGCCGATCGACAGGCCCAGATCGGCCCCGCAGTCCTTGACCAGCATGAACAGCCGTTCGGCCGCCGGGTCCATCGGCTTGGGCGGGCGGCCAAAGCTGCCATGGACATGGATGCCGACGCCGCGCGCGGCGGCGACCGCAGCGACGGCGCCGTCGATCGCGGCCTGCGCGCGCGCCTGATCGGCCGGGGTGCGCGGGCGCAGATTGACGCGCAGCACCGCATGATCGGGCACGACATTGTTCGGGCCGCCGCCTTCGATCCGCGCCGGATTGACCGACAGGCCGTCGCCCGCCGCCGCTTCCAGCCGGAGCGCAAGATCGGCCGCCGCCAGCACGGCGTTCAGCCCGTCTTCCGGGTTGCGGCCGGCATGGGCGCTGCGCCCGCTGATGATGAACGAGAAATTGCCGCTGCCGCCGCGCGCGCCCGCCAGCGTCCCGTCGGGCAGAGCGGGTTCATAGGTGAAGGCCGCGGCCTTGCCCTTGGCGACGCGCGCGATCAGCGCGGCGGAGGAGGGGGAGCCGACCTCCTCGTCACTGTCGATCAGCACCTGATAGCCGAACCGGGGCGCAAGCGGCGACGCCTCGACCGCGGCCAGCGCGGCGAGCATCAGCGCGATCCCGCCCTTCATGTCGGCGACGCCGGGGCCGTTCACCCGGCCATCGTCCAGAAACGCGACGCTCTGGAACGGGTGATCGGCCGGGAACACTGTGTCGTAATGGCCGGTGAACAGCAATTGCACCGGCGCGTCGGGCCGGACGGTGACGAGCAGATGGTCGCCATGCGCGATGGGGGCGATGCTGCCGTCCGCGCCCACCGCATCGACCGGCGCGGGCGGCACCAGCGCAATATCGCCGGGCAGGACGGCAAAGGCGTCGGCCAGCATCCCCGCCATCGTCTTCAGCCCGGCCAGGTTGCGCGACCCGCTGTTGATCGCCGCCCAGGCGAGCGTCTGGTCGAGAAGCGGCGCGGCCGCGGCGGCCTCGCACGCGGCCCGTTCGCTGTTGGATAATGCCATGGCGGCTGTCTAGCGGCGGAAATGCGCCGCGCCAACACAGGGGCTTGGCCGGCTGTGTGTTTGTCGCGGTTTTGTGGGGGAAGAGCGGCACCGGGTGTTGTTAGCTGTGAAGAACGGCACCGGCCCGCACCACAAACAACCCGGTGCCGCCACCGCGCCGACAGGCGCGCAACAAACAACCTGCCGACAGGCGCGCAGCAAACAACCTGCCGAGAGGCGCGCAACAAAAAACCCGCACGCCCACCGCGTCACAGCAGCGGCGCGAACTCCGCCAGCACTGCCTCATAGAGCGCGCGCTTGAACGGCACGATCAGCTCGGGCAGCCGTGCCGGGGCCACCCATTGCCAGGCGCTGAACTCGGGATGGGCGGTGGCGATGTCGATATCGCGGTCCTCGCCCAGAAAGCGGGCAAGGAACCAGGTCTGGCGCTGCCCGCGATAGCGGCCACCCCAGACCCGCGCCTGCAGGTCGGGCGGCAGGTCATAATCGAGCGGCGCGCGCGATTGCGCCTCCAGCCGGACGAGATTGGCGGCGATCCCGGTCTCCTCGCCCAGCTCGCGCAGCGCGGCGGCCGCCGGATCCTCGCCCGGATCGATGCCGCCCTGCGGCATCTGCCAGGCATCGAGCGTGGTATCGATGCGCTGGCCGACAAAGACGCGACTGGCGGCGTTGACCAGCATCACCCCGACACAGGGGCGGTAGGGCAGGTCGTTCATGCGGGGCCGCCCGACGCCTCGGCAATCATCGCCGCCAGCACCTTGAAACAGCCGGCGCACTCGTCTGCGGCCGAGGGGATCGCCTTGCGCAGCGTGATGAAGCCGTGAATGTTGCCCCGCGCCTCGCGGTAGCTGGTCGGCACCCCCGCGGCGATCAGCCGCCCGGCATAGGCGCGGCCCTGATCGCGCAGCGGATCCAGCCCGGCGGTGACGATCAGGCAGGGCGGCAGCCCGGCGGGATCGGCGAGGATCGGCGTGTTGCGCACATCGCCCGCCACCGCGCGGTAATGGTCGGAGAACCAGCGCATGCTGTCCCCGGTCAGCAGGAAACCATCGGCAAAGACACGGAATGACGGATAGGCCGCGCCGTCATCGACCACCGGATAGATCGGCCACATCGCGATCACCGGCACCGCCGCCGGCGCGTCGCGCAGCGCAAGCGCGGTGACGATGGTCAGATTGCCGCCGGCGCTGTCGCCCGCCAGCACCAGCCCGGTCACAGTGCGGCCGATCAGTTCGGGGCTGGCCGCGATCCAGCGCGCCGCCGCCTCGCAGTCGATGGGGGCGGCGGGAAACGGATGTTCGGGGGCCAGCCGGTAATCGACCGCGACCACCGGCAGGTCGAGCGCGCGGGCGGCTTCGGCGCAAAAACCGTCATGGCTGTCGAGATCGCCGATCACGAACCCGCCGCCATGGAAAAACACCATCACCGGGCCGGGCGCGCGTTCAGCACGGGCATCGTAGAGCCGCAGGCGGATGTCCCCGGCCGGGCCGGGCATCGCCAGATCGCGGCGCACGGCCAGATCGCCCGCCGGCAGATCGGCCACATCCTTCATCATCAGATAGGCGGCACGCGCGGTCGCCGGATCCTGTTCATGCATGCGCGGGCCGGGAATGGCGTTCAGGAATTGCAGGAACGCCGCCACGTCGGGGCGAACGAAAGGGGCGCTGTCGGCAGCTGGCGGGGCGGTGTCGGTCATTGGCGGGGCATCCCTGTTCCTGGCGGGCCAGACTGGCGCTGGGCCTGTTCTCGTTGCAGCGGCAACGCGGCGTGCAGGCCGGTTGCCGCCATGACCTTGCCCGGCCTGTCGTTCACGTCAAGGGAAGGGCGCTGCCGTGCCGGTCAGCGCGTCAGCAGCCCGTGATGCTTGCGCCCCGCCGACACCCGCACCGGCGCGTCGCCAAGGGTGACGACCAGCGCCTCATCCTCCACCTTCGCGCCGTCGATGCGCGCGCCGCCGCCCTTGATCAGCCGCCGCGCCTCGCCCTTTGACGCGCACAGGCCGAGCGCGACCAGCGCGTCGACTATGCCGATACTGCCGCCGGGGACGCTGTGGCTGGGCAGCGCCTCGCCCGCCGCATTGTCCTCAAACGTCCGCTTTGCGGTTTCCGCCGCGGCCTCGGCGGCCGCGCGGCCCCGGCACATGGCGGTCGCCTCATTGGCGAGGATCTTCTTCGCCTCGTTGATCTCCGCGCCTTCGAGCGTTTCCAGCCGGGCGATCTCGTCGAGCGGCAGATCGGTGAACAGCCGCAGGAAGCGGCCGACATCGCGGTCGTCGGTGTTGCGCCAGAACTGCCAGTAATCATAGGCTGGCAGTGCATCCTCGTTCAGCCACACCGCGCCCGACATGGTCTTGCCCATCTTGCCGCCATCGGCGGTGGTGATGAGCGGCGTCGTCAGCCCATAGACCTCGGTGCCGTCGACGCGCCGCGCCAGCTCGATGCCGTTGACGATATTGCCCCACTGGTCCGACCCGCCCATCTGCAGGCGGCACCCGGCGCGGCGCGACAGCTCCAGGAAATCATAGGCCTGGAGGATCATATAGTTGAACTCGAGGAACGACAGCGACTGTTCGCGCTCCAGCCGCAGCCGCACCGAATCGAAGCTCAGCATCCGGTTGACCGAGAAATGCTGGCCGATCTCGCGCAGGAACGGGATATATTCGAGCGCGTCGAGCCACTGGGCATTGTCGAGCATGATCGCATCGGTCGGCCCGCCCGCCTCGCCATCGGGGGCAAAGGTCAGGAAGCGTTCGAACACCCGCTTGATGCTGGCCACATTGGCGGCGATGACCTCGTCGGTCATCAGCTTGCGCGCCTCGTCCTTGAAGCTCGGATCGCCGATCTTGCCGGTGCCGCCGCCCATCAGGACGATCGGCTTGTGCCCGGTCTGCTGCAGGCGGCGCAGCAGCATGATCTGGACCAGACTGCCGACATGCAGCGACGGCGCGGTCGGATCGAACCCGATATAGCCGGGCACGACCCCTCTGGCCGCAAGCGCATCGAGGCCGGCGGCATCGGTCAGCTGGTGGATATAGCCGCGCGCGGCGAGCAGGCGGAGCAGATCGGACGCATATTCGGTCATGGTCCCCGCCGCATAGCGAAGCCGGGCGCGGGTGTCATCGGGGACGCGCAGCGCGGATGTGGATCGACGAGGGGCGCGGCGATGGGGGCGGGCCGCAATGGTGCAGATAGCCGACGCCAAGCCCATTGCGCGATGCGGTCTGGTGCACCACAAACCCGCATGCTTCGTTCAGATCGCGCGTTCCGCCGCCCCGCTGCCGCACTGCTCCACACTGTCGGGCTTGCCCTTCTCCTCTCCGCCCCGGCCGGCGCGCTCCATGCCCAGTCCGCTCTGCCTGCCCCTTCGCCGGTGCAGGCCCGGCTGGCCCCCGCCGTCGATCCGGCGCTTTATGCGGGGCTCAAATACCGGATGGTCGGGCCGTTCCGCGGCGGGCGCGCGACGGCCGTCACCGGCATTGCCGAACAGCCGCATGTGTTCTTCATGGGCACGACCGGCGGCGGGGTGTGGAAGACCGACGATGCCGGCGGCCACTGGACCAATGTGACCGACGGGTTTCTCGACATCGGCAATATCGGCGCCATCGACGTTGCCGACAGCGATCCGCGCATCATCTATGTCGGCACCGGCTCGGCCTCCATCCGCGGCAACAGCTCGGTCGGGCGCGGCGTCTGGAAATCAACCGATGGCGGGACGACTTGGCGTCATATGGGGCTGCCGGAATCAGGCGCGATCGGCAAGCTGCTGGTCCACCCGACCAATCCCGACATCGTCTATGTCGCAGCCCTTGGCCACCCGTTCGGCCGCAACCGGGACCGCGGCGTCTACCGGACGCGCGATGGCGGGGCGACGTGGGAGCAGGTGCTGTTCCTGAACGACGGCACGGGGGCGGTGACGCTGTCGATCAGCCCCGACAATCCCGATGAAATCTATGCCGGCATGTCGCGCATCGAGCGCAAGCCATGGACGATGATCTCCGGCGGTCCCGATGGCGGGGTGTATCGGAGCAGCGACGGCGGCACGAGCTGGCAGAAGCTTGGCGGCGGGCTGCCGACGGGCCTGGTCGGCAAGGTCGGGGTGACGGTTTCGCCCGCCAATCCGAAGCGCGTCTGGGCGCTGGTGGAGGCGGAGCCGGGCGGCGGCCTGTATCGTTCCGACGACCGCGGCGCGACCTGGAAGCTGGTGAATGGCGACGCGCTGGTGCGCGGGCGCCCCTGGTATTACAGCCATGTCCGCGCCCATCCGACGAACCCCGATATCGTCTATGTGATGAACGTCCCGCTGCTGCGGTCGACCGATGGCGGTGCCACGTTCAAAAAGGTGCCGGTGCCGCATGGCGACGTCCATGACATCTGGATCAACCCGCGCGATCCGCGCATTTTCGGCGTGTCCGACGATGGCGGCACGGTGGTGACGCTGAACGACGGGCGCACCTTCTCGTCGATGTACAACCAGCCGACTGCCGAGCTGTATGACGTGGTGGTCGACAACCAGACACCCTATCGCCTGTACGGATCGCAGCAGGACAGCTCGAGCATCAGCGTGCTGCAGCGGCGGCTGCACAACTCGCTGCGCCCGCAGCAGGAATGGGGCTATGCCGCGGGCTGCGAAACCGGGCCGATCGCCCTGCACCCCGATCATCCCGAGATCCTGTTCGGCGGCTGCTATGGCGGCGAGATCAACCGGATGGATGTGCGCGACGACACGCGGGTCAGCGTCACCGTCTATCCCGAGGCGATGGGCCTTGCGCCGCGCGACAAGGTCAACCGCTGGCAGTGGCTGGCCCCGATCGTCGTCAGCCCGCATGATCCGGCCACCGTCTATCACGCCAGCCAATATCTCTACCGCAGCCGCGACCGCGGCCAGAGCTGGACGCGCATCTCGCCCGATCTGACGACCAACGATGCGCGTTATCAGGCCTGGCCGGGCGAGCCGATCACCGCCGACAATCCCTATGGCGCGGAAACCTTCACGACCATCACGGCGGTCACGCCGTCGCCGCAGGATGCGCGCCTGATCTGGGTGGGCAGCGACGATGGCCGCGTGCACATCACCCGCGACGACGGCAAAAGCTGGACCGACATCACGCCGCCCGATCTGCCACCGCTGACCACCGTGGCCCGGATCGAGGCATCGCCGCATGCGCCGGGGCGGGCGTTCGTGGCCGCGCACCGCTACCGGCTGGACGACTTTACCCCCCATATCTACCGCACCGACGATTATGGCCGCAGCTGGACGCGGCTGGCCGATGGCCGCAACGGCATTCCCGGCAACCATCCGGTGCGGGTGGTGCGCGAGGACAATGAACGGCGCGGGCTGCTTTACGCGGGGACCGAGTTCGGGCTGTTCGTGTCGTTTGACGACGGCGCGCGCTGGCAATCGCTCCAGCTCAACCTGCCGGCCACGCCGGTGATGGACCTGAAGGTTCATCGCGGCGACTTGGCGGTCGCGACGCAGGGACGCTCGTTCTGGATCCTCGACGATCTCGGCCCGCTGCGCGAACTCGCCGCCGATGCCGCGCCCCGGCCGGTACGGCTGTTCGCGCCCCGCCCGGCGGCGCGCGGCACGGTCGGCCTGCCGCTGCGCGAGGTCGACCTGACGCTTCCCGACAATCTGCCCCATGGCGCGCTCATCCATTATGCGTTGGCCGCTGAGGCGAAGGAGGCGACGCTCGACATTCTCGACGCCGGCGGTGCCGTCCTGCGCCGCTTCACGACCGGAGGCGCGGAGGCCGACCGGCTGGTCGCGACGCAGGGCTTCCACCGGCTTGTCTGGGATCTGCGCACCGCCGCACCGAAGGGCGCAAAGCCGGCCGGGCCGGACGAGCGGGGGCCGGAGGGCGTGAAGGTGCCGCCGGGGCGCTACACGGTCAGGCTGACCGTCGGGCCGGTGGTCGAAACGGCGGCGTTGACCGTCACCGGCAATCCGCGCGCCCCCGGCATCACCCAGGCCGATTATGCCGCGCAATACCGGCTGAGCCTGGCGGTGCGCGACACCATCACCGAGATCAACCGCGCGCTGGCCGATGTGCGCGCCCTGCGCAAGGATCTGGCATCGTCTGCCACAGCGGGCGGCAATGCCGCCGGCGCACTCGAGGCCGCGCTCAAGGCGGTGGAGGCGCTGATCGCGCCCTTCCCGGTCGGCGGCGCGCGCGAGGGGCCGGCGGGGCTGAGCGCGCATTATGACGCGCTTTACGGGACGCTGGTCAGCGATGGCGGCTATGGCTCGGGCAGCGCCGAGGGGCGGCCGACCGCCAGCCGGTTCCAGCGCAAGGCCGATCTGGATCGGCAGTGGCAGGCGGTGCGGGCGCGGCTTCAGGCGGTGATCGACACCGAACTGGGGGCGTATAATGCCGAAGCGCGCGAACGCGGTCTGCCGGCGCTGCGCCTGCCGTCGGCCTAGAGCGGTTTCCGATCCGATTGCAGCGGATCGGCCGCTCCAGGCCTTTGATTTACCGGATTTTCCGGGTCGCCGGGTGATTCAGCCCGGCTTGAAAATGCGCTGGCACCGGATGACAGTTCCGGTGCTAGGCTGGGGACGCGTTGCCATCCCTGCAAATACGGGTCATGAATAACCCGTGCCTGTCGTTTGAACTTTGACAGTCGGGAACCGTGTTTCGAAGCTGTCGAGGGGGATTGCCGGTCCCGCGTGCAGACGCGGTCGGTGTCCGTTCTGAACGGAACCGGCGCGTTTGTGCCGGCCCGGGCAAGAGGCTGTCGGGGAAACAGCCTTTCTTCCGGACCGGTCGGGGGGTGGTCATTGAGGGAAGGCAGGATTTTGCCGGCTGGCGTCAAAGCCTGCTGCGGGGCGTGCAGGCCCGGGGCGGCGCTGCGCGCGGTCCGGTGCCTGCCGCCACGACTAGGGATTCTGGTCGCAGCGGCGTTGCTGACCAGCGGCTGCACCTTCGTGCGCATCGAGGATGCAGCCGGGGTGCGGCATCAGGCATATCTGGGGCCATATCAGGGGCAGGCGGCCGGATCCGGGGCTGACGGGCAGGGGCTGACCGTGTCGCGTACCGAAATCCTTGGCCTTGGCGCGGTCGGCGGCGGGCTGGTGCTCGGCTGGGCGCGCGAACATGCGGTCAGGGGGCGGGGCGGCGATGATTGCCGGGTCGTCATCTTCAGACTGCCGGACGATCCGGGCGAGGCGCAGCGCTGGCGCGAACTGATCGCCGGGCGGCCCGACATCTGTGTCGTAAGGGATGAAAAAGCCGAAGGGGGAGACGGTGATGCAACGCCATAAACTGCCGATTGCGATGCTGATGCTGCTGAGCGGCTGTGCCGCGATGGAGCAGGCACCGCTTGTCTATTCATCGGCCAAGCAATTCGGGCTGGGGGTCAAATCGGGCGCGCCCGATGCGCCGGGGCTGGATGTCACCATCGGCTTTCGCGCGCTCGACGCCGCCTATGTGCCGGTCGCGGTCGCCAAGCAGTGCCCGGCGGGCCAGCAATGCACGGGCGTCAGCTACAATGTGCTGCCGATCAACGGCACCAGCCAGATCAGCGGGCTGCGTCAGGTCGATGATCAGCGCATCGCCGCTGAAACCCGCACCGTCGAGGACGGGGTGCGCGCGATCGAGGAGCGGGCGCGGCAGAAGGTGGCGCTTGCCGCCAGCGTCGCGGAGACCGACCGGCTGGCAACCGATCAGGCGCGGCTGGCGTCCCTTGTCGCTGCTGCCGCGGCCGCGCCACTCTCTGCCGCTGACGAGGCCGAGCGCGTGCAGTTGCAGGCGCGGGTCGACCGGGTGGCAAAGCTCGATGCCCCGGCGCTGAAGGCCGAGATTGCGCGGCTGGAAAACGAAAATGCCGCGACCGCCCGTCAGGTCGAGGAAGCGCGCGGGCGGCTGCGCACATTGCTGGCCCAGCGCAGCGAGCAGACCGGCGACGCCAAGACCGATGCCCTGTCGGTCTATGGCACGTTCAACGGCGATTCGAGCGGCACTGCCGAGGGGGCGTCGCTGCGGCTGGGTAACACTTTCTCGACCGGTGTCGCCGCGCAGAACATGACCCAGGGGCTGCGCGAAAGCGCGCCGACGCGCGCCGTCCATGAATGTCTGGCCGCGACCAGTCTAATCCTCGACCGCGCCGACATCCCGGATGCCGCCAAGGCCGATCTGGTCAAGGGCGTGATCGCCGCTTGCGGCCAGCCGCGCCCCGCGCCTTAACGCGGAGGGGCTGACGCGGAGCAGTTGAGGAGGGCTGCTCTGGCGCGCCTGCTCAGGCGGCGGTCAGCCCTCTCGCCACCGCCTCGGCGACCTTGATGCCGTCGATCGCCGCCGACAGGATGCCGCCGGCATAGCCGGCCCCTTCGCCCGCCGGATAAAGCCCGGCGACGTTGAGGCTCTGGAAATCCGCGCCGCGGGTGATGCGCACCGGCGAGGAGGTGCGCGTTTCCACCCCGGTCATGATCGCATCGGGATGGTCGTAGCGCGCGATCCGGCGGCCGAACACCGGCAGCGCTTCGCGGAACGCCTCGATCACATAACCGGGCAGGCAGGCCGACAGGTCGGTCGGGGTGACGCCGGGCTTGTAGCTGGGGACGACCTGCCCGATCGCGGTCGAGGCGCGCCCGGCGAGCAGGTCTTCCACCCGCTGCACCGGCGCATGGTAATTGCGCCCGCCCGCGGCAAAGGCCGCATCCTCCAGCTGGCGTTGCAGCGCGATCCCGGCGAGCGGCCCGCCGGGGAAATCCCGTTCCGGCTCGATCGGCACGACCATGCCCGAATTGGCGTTGAACTCGGCCCGGCTGTACTGGCTCATGCCGTTGGTGACGACGCGGCCATCCTCGCTGGTCGCCGCGACCACGCGCCCGCCCGGACACATGCAGAAGGAATAGACGCTGCGGCCGTTGCGGGCATGGTGGACAAGCGCATAGGCCGCCGCCCCCAGATCGGGGTGCTTGGCGCAGCGGCCATAGCGCGCCTCGTCGATCCAGCCCTGCGGATGTTCGATGCGCACGCCGATCGCAAACGGCTTGGCCTCCAGATGCACACCTGCGGCATGGAGCATCTCGAAGGTCGGCCGCGCGCTGTGGCCGACGGCAAGCACGACATGAGCGGCAATCAGCGTGTCGCCGCTGTCGAGCACCAGCCCGCGCAGCCGCATCGTGCCGTCGCCCGCGCGGTCGAGGATCAGATCGTCGACCCGCGTCTGCCAGCGATATTCGCCGCCCAGCCTTTCGATCTCCGCCCGCATCGCCTCGACCATCGAGACGAGGCGGAAGGTGCCGATATGCGGATGCGCCTGCCACATAATGTCGTCCGGCGCGCCCGCGCGGACAAACTCTTCCAGCACCTTGCGGCCGAGAAAGCGGGGGTCTTTGACCCGGCAATAGAGCTTGCCGTCCGAAAACGTCCCCGCGCCGCCTTCGCCGAACTGGACGTTGCTGTCGGTGTCGAGCACGCCGCGCCGCCACAGGCCCCATGTGTCCTTGGTGCGTTCGCGCACGATCTTGCCGCGATCGACGATGATCGGGCGGAACCCCATCTGCGCCAGGATCAGCCCGGCAAACAGCCCGCACGGCCCCGCGCCGATCACCACCGGCCGCTGGCCCGCCCAGCCCGGCGGCGCCGTGACCGGCGGGCGATAGGCCATGTCGGGCGTCGGCCGCACATCCTTGTCGTCGCGGTGGGCGGCGAGCACCGCCTCGGCATCGTCGACGGTGACATCGACCGTGTAGACCAGCTTGATCGCCGCGCGCTTGCGGGCGTCATTGCCGCGCTTGAACAGGGTGAAGCCGCGCAGGCGCGCCCGGTCGATGCCAAGGCGGGCGCAGATCGCCTCGGGCAGCGCCTCGGGCGGATGGTCGAGCGGAAGGGCAAGGCCGGACAGGCGGATCATCGCCCGCGCTTTACGGCCAAGGGGCGCAAACGCCAATCCCGGCCGGTCCCTGAGTTCTACTGGCCCTGAGCTTTATCGCCCTGAGCTTTATGCGCAGCCGAACCCGGCCTCGACGGTGCCGGGGCGGCGGGATAGGGACAGGCGATGATCGCCGCCGCGCTTGTCTGCCATCCCGATACCCCCGCCGCCGCTGTCAGCGCGGTCGCGGTGACGCTCGATATCCTGCCGGACGGTGATTGGCGGCTCGGCTGGCGGCTATCGTCGGCCGGGCAGCTTGTGATCCCCGATCCGGCACCGCCGCTGCGCACCGACGGGCTGTGGCGGATGACCTGCATGGAGCTGTTCGTGCGCCCCGCCGGGCAGACGGGCTATCTGGAGTTCAACCTGTCGCCATCGGGGGCATGGGCGGCCTATCGCTTCGACGCGCCGCGCGCGGGGATGCGCGATTTCGACTGTCCGCCGCCGCGCATCGCCACGCGGTCGGGCGGCGATGATTTCCTGCTCGATGCCCAGCTTGCACCGCCGCCGGGCGATGGTGCCGCCTTCGACATTGCTCTTTCGGCGGTGATCGTCGAGCAGGGCGGCGTCACCAGTTACTGGGCGCTCGCCCAACCGCCCGGCCGGCCCGATTTCCATCATCCCTGTTGCTTTGCGCGCCGACTGCCGCCAGCCATGCCGGCATGATCCGTTTTGGCCTTGATCGGCTGATCGCCGACCCCGAACTGCGCCGTCCGCTTGCCGGCCGCCGCATCGCCCTGCTCGCCCATCCTGCCTCGGTCACCGCCGATCTCGTCCATGCGCTCGACGCGCTGGCGGCGCTGCCTGATCTGAAGCTGACCGCCGCATTCGGCCCGCAGCACGGGCTGCGCGGCGACAAGCAGGACAATATGATCGAGTCGCCGGATTTCACCGATCCGGTCCATGGCATCCCGGTGTTCAGCCTTTATGGCGAGGTCAGGCGGCCGACCCCGGCGATGCTCGACAGTTTCGATGTGATGCTGATCGACCTGCAGGATCTGGGCTGCCGCATCTACACCTTTATCACCACCTTGCTCTATGTGCTCGAAGCCGCTGCCGCGACCGGCAAATCGGTCTGGGTGCTCGACCGGCCCAATCCCGCCGGCCGGCCTGTCGAGGGCCTGACGCTGCTGCCCGGCTGGGAAAGCTTTGTCGGCGCGGGGCCGATGCCGATGCGCCATGGCCTTACCCTTGGCGAACTGGGCCTGTGGTTCATCGATCATTTCGGGCTCGACGTTGATTACCGGATGATCGCGATGGAGGGCTGGCAGCCCGATGCCGCCCCCGATTTCGGCTGGCCGGGGCGCGAGCGCATCTGGGTCAATCCCAGCCCCAACGCGCCCAATATCGGCATGGCCCGCGCCTATGCCGGCACGGTGATGCTGGAAGGCACGACGCTGTCGGAAGGGCGGGGGACGACCCGTCCGCTCGAACTGTTCGGCGCGCCCGATCTCGATGCGCGCGCGCTGCTTGCCGAGATGACGGCGATTGCGCCCGACTGGCTTCACGGCTGCCGCATCCGCGATTGCTGGTTCGAACCGACCTTCCACAAACATGCCGGGCAGCTGTGCGCGGGGCTGCACATCCATGCCGAGGGGCCGGGCTATGGCCATCAGGCGTTCCGGCCCTGGCGGGTGCAGGCGCTCGCCTTCAAGGCGATCCGCCGGCTCCGCCCCGATTATCCGCTGTGGCGCGATTTTCCCTATGAATATGCGTTCGGCCGCCTGCCGATCGACGTCATCAATGGCGGGCCGGGCCTGCGCGAGTGGGTGGACGATCCGGCCGCCGGCCCGGTCGAACTCGACCGGCTGGCGCAGGCGGACGAACAGGCCTGGACGGATCTGCGCCGGCCCTATCTGAAATATTGACGGCGGCGGCCCCCCGACCTCCGTGTCAACCCCCGATTGACTCAATCGCGAATCACGGCAAACCCTGTGCAATCGCGTGATTTTGCGAGTCTGTTCCGGCTCGTTAACCATTTTTTCACACGAACGGGGCAGCGTCGCTGCGCCGGGGGCAGTGCGAAGCGTCCGGGGGAGGTCGCTGTGGAGTCGAATCTGCGTTATTATGCCCGCCGTGCCGCCATGGAAGCGGCCGCCGCCGCCAAGGCCGTGACGCCGGAAGCGCAGATGCGGCGTCAGGCGCTTGCCGAGCGTTACGCCGCCAAGCTGCGCGAGCTGTCGCTGCAGGCCTGAACCGCGTTTGGGCGCGGCTGTCCGCGCCGCCCGTTTCCCCGCTTTTTCGCGTTTGGCCTTTTTCGCGTTTGCTGGACCGGCCTTTGGCTTGGCCGGGTGCGCCCATGCCGCTATCGCCCCGCCATGACCCGGATTCGCGCCGACCAGCTGCTTGTCGAACGCGGGCTGGCCGAGAGCCGCGCCCGCGCCCAGGCGCTCATCCTTGCCGGGCTGGTGTTTGCCGGCGACCGGCGGATCGACAAGGCCGGCCAGACGCTTGCCGCCGATGCCGCGCTGACGGTCAAGGGCCGCGACCATCCCTGGGTGTCGCGCGGCGGGATCAAGCTGGCGCACGGGCTGGACCATTTCGGCTGGGACGTCACCGGCGCGGTCGCCATCGATGTCGGCGCGTCGACCGGCGGCTTTACCGATGTGCTGCTGAGCCGGGGGGCGGCGCGCGTCTATGCGGTCGACAGCGGCACCAACCAGCTGGCGTGGAAGCTGCGCCAGGACCCGCGCGTGATCGTGCATGAACAGACGAGCGCACGCATCCTCGAGCCGAGCCATGTTCCCGAGCCGGTCGACCTGATCGTCTGCGACGCGAGCTTTATCGGCCTTGCCAAGGTGCTCGAACGGCCGCTTTCCTTCGCCGCGCCCGGCGCGCGGCTGCTCGCGCTCATCAAGCCGCAGTTCGAGGCCGGGCGGGGCGAGGTCGGCAAGGGCGGGGTGGTGCGCGATCCCGCCATCCATGCCCGGGTCTGCGCCGATGTCGCGGCCTGGCTGGACGGGGCGGGCTGGCAGGTCGCGGGCGTGACGCAAAGCCCGATCACCGGGCCAGAGGGCAATGTCGAGTTCCTGATCGCCGCCGCGCGACCGTCCGGCGTGCCGCTGGCCCCAAGCTGACTTATCAACCTGATACACGCTTGCAATCAGGCGTGGCCGACCCTAGCGAGCGTTAACCCATGTCCAGAATCGCACGCCCCGCCTCGCTGCCTGCGACCCTGAAGCTGCTTGCGCCGCTGGCGCTTGCCGGCCTTGCTGCCTGTTCGGGCGGCGATGCGGCGCGCCGGCCGACCGAGCCGCTGGTCCGCGCCGATCCGGTGCGCGCCGAACGCTTTGTCGACCGGCTGGACGCCGTCGGCACCGCGCGCGCCAATGAACAGGTGACTTTGGCCGCGCCGGTGACCGAGCGGATCATCCGCCTCAACTTTGCCGATGGCGGCTATGTGCGCAGTGGCGACATTGTCGCCGTGCTGGCGCGCGGCCAGCAGGAAGCGCAGCTGGCCGATGCCGAAGCGCGCGCGCGCGAAGCGGGCAAGCAGCTGGAGCGGCTGGACGAGCTGCGCCGCCGCGGCTTTGCCACCAATGCCGCGTTCGACGCCCAGGTCGCCGCCGCCGAATCCGCGCGCGCCCAGGCCGCGCAGGCGCGGGCGACGATCAGCGACCGCATCATCCGCGCGCCATTTTCGGGCTATGTGTCGCTGCGCAACATCTCGACCGGCGCGATCGTGCAGGCCGGTTCCGAAATCGCCACGATCAGCGACCTGTCGCGGATCAAGCTCGACTTCACCGTGCCCGAGACGATGCTGTCCGCCGTGCGCGAGGGGCAGGGCGTCGAGGCGCGCGCCGCCGCTTTCCCCGACCGGGTGTTCAGCGGCCGGATCGAAAGCATCGACCCGGTGATCAACCCGCAGACCCGCGCCGCGACGGTGCGCGCGATCCTGCCCAATGACGACCGCAAGCTGCTGCCCGGCATGCTGCTGACGGTCGGCATCGTCTCGGCGGCGCGCGAATCGCTCGCCGTGCCCGAACTGGCGGTGGTGGGCGAGGGCGAGCGCAGCTTCGTCTTCGTCGTCGATGGCGGCGTCGCCCGGCGCGTGGCCGTCCGCACCGGCATCCGCGACGGGCTGAAGATCGAGATTCTGGAAGGGCTGAAGCCCGGCCAGCGGGTGGTGACCGAAGGGGTGGTCAAGCTGACCGACGGGCAGAAGGTCCGGCTTGCCGACGGGCCACGCGGCGGAACCGGCGGCTGACGGCGATGCAGCTTTCCGACCTGTCCGTCCGGCGCCCGGTTTTTGCGGCAGTTGTCGCGATCCTGCTGACGGTGGTCGGCGCACTGGCGTTTCTCGGCCTGCCGGTGCGCGAATATCCCGACACCGATCCGCCCATCGTTTCCATCGAGACCGTTTACACCGGCGCTGCGGCCAGCGTCATCGAATCGCGCATCACCCAGCCGCTCGAAGAGGCGCTGGCGGGGATCGAGGGCATCCGCTCGATCGTTTCGCGCTCGCGCGACGGGCGGTCGGACATCACCATCGAGTTCAATCCGGGCCGAGACATCGACGCCGCCGCCAACGATGTGCGCGACCGGATCGGCGGGGTGGGCGACGACCTGCCCGAGGACGCGCTGGCGCCCGAGATTCGCAAGGTCGATTCCGACGCCTTCCCGATCCTGTTCATCGTGTTTTCCAAGCCCGACTGGGACCGGTTGCAGCTGAGCGACTGGATCGACCGCAATGTCGTCGACCGCTTTTCGACGCTCGACGGCGTGGCGCAGGTGTTTGTGGGCGGCGAGGCGCGGCCGTCGATGCGGATCTGGATCGATCCGGAGCGGCTGGCGGCGTTCCAGCTGACCCCCGGCGACATCGAGGCGGCGCTGCGCACCCAGAATGTCGAGCTGCCCGCCGGGCGGCTGGAATCGCAGGACCGCAACGTGTCGCTGCGCGTCAACCGCGCCTTTGCGACGCCCGATCAGTTCCGCCAGCTCGTCGTCGGGCGTGGCGACAATGGCTATCTGGTCCGGCTTGGCGATGTCGCGCGGGTCGAGCTGGGGCCGGAAAATCCCTATCAGCAGTTCCGCCTGAACGGCCAGCCGGCGGTCGGGCTGGGCATTGTCCGCCAGTCCGGCGCGAATACGCTTGCCGTTGCCGAAGCCGCCAAGCGCACCGCTGCCGCGCTGACCCTGCCCGAGGGGATGAAGACCAGCATTGGATCGGATGAAAGCCAGTTCATCAGCCGGGCGATCGACAAGGTCTATCAGACGCTGATCGAGGCGGCGATTCTGGTCGTCCTCGTCATCTTCCTGTTCCTCGGTTCGTGGCGGGCGACCATCGTGCCGGCGGTCACCGTGCCGATCTGCCTGCTCGCCAGCTTCGCCGTGCTGTGGCTGCTCGGCTATTCGATCAACCTGCTGACCTTGCTGGCGATGGTGCTGGCAATCGGGCTGGTCGTCGATGACGCCATCGTCGTGCTCGAAAATGTCTATCACCGCATCGAACAGGGCGAGACGCCGCTGGTCGCGGCGTTTCGCGGCACCCGCCAGGTCGGCTTTGCGGTGATTTCGACGACGCTCGTCGTCTGCGCGGTGTTCGTGCCGATCATGTTCCTTGCCGGCCAGACCGGGCTGCTGTTCCGCGAACTGGCGGCGGCGATGATCGCGGCGATCGCCTTTTCGGGGTTCCTCGCGCTCAGCCTTGCGCCGATGCTGTGTTCCAAGCTGCTGCGCGCGGAAAAGCGCAATCGACTGACAGGCCGTATCGACGATGCGTTCCAGGCGCTCGAGCGCGGCTATGGCCGGCTGCTCGCCCGGTCGATCGCCCGCCCGGCGATCGCGCTGGTCATGACCGCCGTGCTGCTTGGCGGCGCGGTGTTCCTGTTCGGGCAGATGCGCTCCGAACTGGTGCCGGCCGAGGATGTCGGCGTCCTCCAGATCCAGACCGCCGCCCCAGAGGGCACGGGCTTCGACACCATCGTCGACTATCAGCGGCGCGCGGAAAATCTGTTGCTGCCGCTGCTGAGCGAAGGGCCGGTGCGGTCGGTGATCAACCGTGCCCCCGCCGGGTTCGGGGCGAGCGAGGATTTCAACTCGGGCACCTTCATCCTGTTTCTGAAGCCCTGGGAAGAACGCACGACGACGACCCAGGAACTTGCCGGCCGCGTCAACCAGCTGATGGCCGGGCAGACGGCGCTGCGCGGCAACGCCCAGCCGCGCTCGGCGCTGGGCGGGCGCGGCCAGCCGGTCAGCTTCGTCATCGCCGGGCCGACCTATGAAGGGCTGGTGCGCGCGCGCGACCGCATCCTTGCCGCCGCCGCCGACAATCCCGGCATCATCAACCTCGATTCCGATTACAAGGAAACCAAGCCGCAGCTGAACATCCGCGTCGACACCACACGCGCCGGCGATCTGGGCGTGTCGGTCGATGCGGTCAGCCAGGCGCTGCAGACGCTGCTCGGCTCGCGGCGCGTGTCGACCTATGTCGACCGGGGCGAGGAATATCGCGTCATCGTCCAGGCCGAACGCGCCGGCCGCGCGGCGCAGGCCGATCTGGCGCGCATCTATGTCCGCAGCCGCTCGGGCGAGCTGGTGTCGCTCGCCAATCTCGTCACCCTGTCGGACACGGCCGGGCCGCGCGATCTGGGGCGGTTCAACAAGCTGCGCGCGATCACTTTGTCGGCCGGCATCGCGCCCGGCTACACGCTGGGCGAAGCGCTTGCGTTTCTCGAGGCGGAGGCGAACCGCGCGCCCGAGATCACCGCCATCGGCTATCGCGGCGAAAGCCAGAGCTTCAAGGAAACGGGCGACTCCATCGTCTTCGTGTTCGCGATGACGGTGCTCGTCATCTATCTGCTGCTTGCCGCGCAGTTTGAAAGCTTCGTCCATCCGGCGGTCATCATCACCACGGTGCCGCTGGCTGTTGCCGGCGGGCTGGTCGGGCTGGCGGTCGTCGGCGGCACGCTCAACCTCTACAGCCAGATCGGCATCGTCATGCTGGTCGGGCTGGCGGCCAAGAACGGCATTCTGATCGTCGAGTTCGCCAACCAGCTGCGCGACGAAGGGCTGGGCATTGTCGCGGCGGTCGAACGCGCGGCGACGCGGCGGCTGCGGCCGATCATGATGACGTCGATTGCAACGGTGATGGGCGCGGTGCCGCTGGCCATCTCCTCCGGCCCCGGCTCGGCCGCGCGCGGGGCGATCGGCGTGGTGATCGTGTTCGGCGTGACGATTGCGACCGCCATCACCCTGTTCCTGATCCCGATCCTTTATGCGCGGCTCGCGCGTTATACCGGCTCGCCCGAAGCGGTCGGCCGGGCGCTGGATGAGGCGCTGGACGAGACGGCGGCACCGGGACCGGACAATCACGCGGATGAGGGCCGCGGCGCAGGCGGGGAGAGGCCGGCGCCGGCCGAATAAGCAAGGGGAGAATAAGGGGTGGGTCAGCTCGCATCGCGGTCGCAGCTCAACATGGCGTTTTTCCGCAAGGCCGTGGTCACCGTGCCGCTTGTCGTTCTGCTGGGCAGCGCCGCCGGGCGGCTCGCCAACTCCGGCTATGACAATCTGTGGTTCGCCAGCCTCCAGCGCCCGGCATCGATGCCGCCCAGCTGGGCGTTCGGGCTGGTCTGGGGCACGCTCTATGTGATGCTGGGGCTGGCGCTCGCCGTCGTGCTCAATGCGCGCGGCCACCGGTCGCGCGAAATGGCGGTGGTGCTGTTTGTCGTGCAGCTGGCGCTCAACCTCGCCTGGTCGCCTTTGTTCTTCGCCTTTCATCAGGTGACGGCGGCATTCTATCTGATCCTGGTCATGATCCTCGCGGCGCTGGCGACGGTGTTCGCCTTTGGCGCGGTGCGGCCGGTCGCGGCATGGCTGATGGTGCCCTATCTGGCCTGGCTTTGCTTTGCCGCCGCGCTCAACAACGACTATCGGATGCTCAATCCCGATGCCGAACGGCTTGTGCCGGGCGCCGTCACCACCCAGATTGCAGGCTGAAGGAGCAGGCGATGCAGAGCGAGAACCGGTTTTTCGACGACATGTCCAAGATGCTGAACGGCTTTGCCGGAACGATGGCCGGCATGGGCCGCGAGGCCGAGGCGGCGATGCGCGAGCGCGCCCGCGAATGGATTGCCGGCATGGATTTCGTCAGCCGCGAGGAATTCGAGGCGGTCAAGGCGATGGCCGCCGCCGCGCGCGACGAGGCCGATGCGCTGAAGGCGCGGCTCGACGCGCTCGAGGCAAGGCTGGGCAGCAGCTGAGGATCGATGCCGGGCGACGGCAGCAGCGCCCGGCGCTTATCCACAGCTTTGTCGCCTTTTTGGCCGATGCTTGCTTGTTCGCCCGGCACGGGCTTGCGATCACCGCGCGGAGACGCATGGCCGGGACGCGCAGATGATGACGCTTGAAGATTTCGAAGGCCCGGAAACCGATCCGGCCGCCCCGATCGACATGCTGGAAAGCTATTTCGCCGCCCATGGCTGGTCGCATGACCGGTCGGGCGATGACGAGATCGTCGCTAATGTGAAGGGCAGCTGGACCGAATATGAGCTGCGCGGCGTCTGGCGCGACGAGGATCAGGTGCTCCAGTTCCTCGCGCTTCCCGACATCAAGGTCACCGATGACAAGCGCGCCGCGATCTATGAGGCAATCGGGCTGGTCAACGAGCAGCTGTGGCTCGGCCATTTCGAGCTGTGGTCGACCAGCGGTATCCTGCTGTTCCGCCACGCCGCGCTGATCGAGGGCGACGAGCCGACCATGTCGCTCGCCCAGACCGAGACGCTGATCGAAAGCGCGATCGACGAGTGCGAACGCTATTATCCGGTGTTTCAGTTCGTGCTGTGGGGCGGCAAGACCCCGCGCGAAGCAATCGCCGCCGCCCTGATCGAAACCCAGGGCGAGGCCTGAGCGCCCGGCCGAACCTATCCTTCGGCCGTGACCACCCGGTTGCGGCCTTCGCGCTTGGCCCGGTAAAGCGCCTGATCGGCGGCGCGGAGCATCTGGCGGCCATTTTCGCCCGCCGCGAGACCGGCGACTCCCGCTGAAAAGCTGACCTGACCGATCGGCTCGCCCGACTGTTTGGCGATCAGCCGCCGGTCCTGCAGATCGGCGCGGACATCATCGACAATGCGTGCCGCCTCATCGACCTCCATGTCCTGGAACAGCATCACGAACTCTTCGCCGCCATGCCGGGCGACATAGCAATTGTTGGACGATGCGGAGGCGAGGCGCTGGGCGACGAACTTCAGGATGCGGTCGCCGACATCATGGCCATGGGTGTCGTTGATCTTCTTGAAATGGTCGATGTCGCAGAAGGCGAGCGCCAGCGGCTTGCCCTGTTCGCGGGCATGGCCGACCGCGCGGCGCAGCTTGGCTTCGAACGCGCGGCGATTGGCAAGGCCGGTCAGCGCATCGCTTTCGGCGACGCGCCGGGCCTCGGCCAGGCTGCCGCGCAGCTCGTTCATCTGCTTGCCGGCATCGCGCAGCTGCGCCTCGGCGGCGCGCGTCCGCTCGATCATCGAACTGGTCAGCTGGACCAGCGTGGCGAGCACATTTTCGGGGGCAAAGCCCGCCAGCCCGGCCACCTGCGTCTCGAGCGCCTGGCCATAAGCGGTGGCGTCGGCGCGCGACTGTTTGGCGACCCCGGCAATCTCGGTCAGGCCCATCTGCGCCTTGTCGATCAGGTCGGCGAGCAGCTCGGCCGACATGTCGGTGCGCACTTCGGCCAGGATCAGCTCGGCCGATTCGGCGGACAGCTGCCCTTCGCGCGCCACCGCCCGGTCGACGGCGTCGACCAGCTTGCGGTCGGCATTGGTCAGATAGCCATGGACCAGCTCGTAATGGGCGGGTGTCGGCTCGAGGTTATGCGCCTCGAAAAACGTGCCGATGCGGTCGAACAGCGTCAGTTCGCGCGGTTCGGGCGCGGCCGGCGGCGGCGGCGGGGCGTGATCCTCGGTCCGGCCGAACAGGCTGCGGACCGCATCGGCCAGCCGCTGCGTGCGGGCGCGGGCATCGTCGCCATGCGGCACGCGGCGGTCGCCAGCCGTCGTCATATCGGGGTGCGCCGCATCTGCAGCCAGTTTGTTCATGGGTCTCATGCTCGACATAACGACCGCCTCGGTTGGTTCTTCACTAGGGCAAACGGATTTCCGTCCAGCGCATGAATATGGTTTATGCCGCGTTAACCTGCGCATCCCGCGCAGATTCCCGCCAAGGATGATGAACGGATGGTTTTCGATTGGGCGGTTGAGCGGCCATTCTGGATGATCGGCTGCGGCAACATGGCCGGGGCGATGCTGACCCGCTGGCTGGCCGCCGGCGCGCCTGCGGACGGCATCACCGTGGTCCGGCCGAGCGGGGTCGCGCCGGCTGCCGGGGTGCGGACGCTGACCGCGCTGCCCGACGGGCCGGCCCCCCGGCTGGTGCTGCTGGGGATCAAGCCGCAGCAGCTCGACTCGGTGGCCCCGGCGCTGGCGGCGCGGGTCGGGCCGGAAACGGTGCTGGTGTCGATCCTCGCCGGCACCGGCTGCGACAGCCTGAGGGCGCGGTTTCCGGCGGCGGGGGCGATTGTGCGCGCCATGCCCAACACGCCGGTCGCGCTCGGCCGCGGCGTCGTCGCGCTGACCGGCGACCGGGTGGAGCCTGTCGCCGCGCTGATGCGCCCGCTGGGCCTTGTCGAATGGATCGCGGATGAGGAGGATTTTCACCTTGTCGCCGCGCTGGCGGGCAGCGGCCCGGCCTTTGTGTTCCGGATGATCGACGCGCTTGCGGTCGGCGCGGCCGATCTCGGCCTTGCGCCCGATCAGGCGGCGCGGCTGGCGCTGCACATGGTCGAAGGGGCAGGCGCGCTGGCCGCGGGGGCAGGGGAGCCGCCCGCCCTGCTGGCCGACCGGGTGGCCAGCCCCGGCGGCATGACGCGCAAGGGGCTGGACGTGCTCGACGCCGATCAGGCGCTGGCCCGGCTGATGCGCGCGACGCTGGACGCCACGGCGGCGCGCGGCCGCGAAATGGCGGCGGCCTTTCGCTGAAGGAACGCGGTGGCGGCCTCTCGCCCTCAGCCCTTCGCCGTCAGGCCTTCAAGCACCGCCCAGAATCCGCCGACCGCATCCGGCCCGGCATGGCCATAGGCGGCGGCCAGCCGGGCGCGCATCGCGTCGAACAGCCGCGCCTCCAGCGCCGCGCCCTCGGGCGACAGGCGCAGCCTTTTCTGCCGCCGGTCGGTGGCGCCGGGGCGGGTTTCGACCAGCCCCTTGGCCGCCAGTTCGGCCAGCACGCGGTTGAGCGATTGTTTGGTGATGCCCAGCCGGGCGATCAGCGTGCCCACCGTCAGGTCGGGGTCGCGGGCGATGAAATACAGCGCCCGCTGGTGCGCGCGGCCCAGCCCGGCTTCGTCCAGCAGCGGATCGACCGCGCGGGCCAGCAGCGCCTGGCCGGCGAACAGCAGGTCAAGCCCCCGCCGCACCTCCGCCTCGCGCAAAAACAGCGCACTCGCGCCCGGTTTGAGGACCGTCATGTTGACCGCCCCTGCCATCGGCCATAGGCGGCGGCAAGTCATGTTGGAAGGACGACCATGATTGCCGATGATCTGCGTTTCACCACCACCGCGCATCCCGCGCCGGTCGATGCCGATGAACGCGCGGCTCGGCTCGTCGATCCGGGGTTCGGCCGGGTGTTCACCGACCATATGGTCACGATCCGCTATGCCGAGGGCAAGGGCTGGCACGATGCCGTGATCGGCCCGCGCGGCCCGCTGACCCTCGATCCCGCGACCGCCGTGTTCCATTACGCGCAGGAAATCTTCGAAGGGATGAAGGCGTATCGGCTGGACGATGGCGGCATCGGCCTGTTCCGGCCCGACGCCAATGCCCGCCGTTTCCGCCAGTCGGCCCGGCGCATGGCAATGGCCGAGCTGCCCGAGGCGCTGTTCCTGCGCTCCATCGAGGAACTGGTGCGGATCGACCGTGACTGGATTCCGGCCATTGACGGCGGCGCGCTCTATCTGCGCCCGTTCATGATCGCGTCGGAGGTGTTTCTGGGCGTCAAGCCGGCGTCGGAATATCTCTACATGGTCATCGCCTCGTCGGTGGGCGGCTATTTCAAGGGCGGCGCGCCCTCGATCACCATCTGGGTGTCGGCCGATTACACCCGCGCCGCACCCGGCGGCACGGGTGCTGCCAAATGCGGCGGCAATTACGCATCGAGCCTGATCGCCCAGGCCGAAGCCATCGCCCAGGGCTGCGACCAGGTGGTGTTCCTCGACGCGGTCGAGCGCCGCTATGTCGAGGAACTGGGGGGCATGAACCTGTTCTTCGTGTTCGACGATGGCGAAATCCGCACCCCGCCGCTTGGCGGCACCATCCTGCCCGGCATCACGCGCGAATCGATCCTGACGCTGGCGGCGGAGGAAGGGCTGCGGGTCAACGAAGCGCCCTATGCGATCGATGACTGGCGCGCCGACGCGGCGAGCGGGCGGCTGCGCGAAACCTTTGCCTGCGGCACCGCCGCCGTCGTCACCCCGGTCGGCCATGTCGCCTCGGCCGAAGGGCGCTTCTCGATCGGCAATGGCGGGCCGGGCGCGGTGACGCTGCGGCTGCGCGAGCGGCTGGTCGCGATCCAGCGCGGCGCGGCCCCCGATCCGCATGGCTGGCTGCACCGGATCGCCTGATCGAACGCGGCCCGCACGCGATGCGGGCCGCATACCCTCTTTTCACCGGCGCAGCGGCAGCTATAAGCGCCGCTCGCCTGCTGGGGCGTCGCCAAGCGGTAAGGCACCGGTTTTTGGTACCGGCATGCGCAGGTTCGAATCCTGCCGCCCCAGCCAGTTGCTCGTTCTTGTAGGCCGACATTGACGGAATCTCTTCGATTCCCTACATGTTCTGTTTGGAGCATGCGATGGCACACTCATCCCTAGCTATAGCAAATGAGTTCATTCGGCGCGCTCAAGGTGCTCGACCACTGACGCATATGCAGGTCCAGAAGCTTGTTTACCTAGCGCATGGTTGGAATCTCGGAGCTTATAGTCGGGGGCTGATCGAGGATGACGTTGAGGCATGGGAATTCGGCCCTGTCATTCGTCGTCTCTACGATGCTTTGCGAGGTTACGGGCGCGGCCCTGTTACCCGGCTCATACGATGGGGTGACGATACCCCGTTCAAGAGTGACGACTACGAAGAAGCCTACGCGCAACTCACTGCCGAAGAGAACGAGATAGTTAATCTCGTATGGGAGAAGTATGGTAGCTTTCCCGCATTTAAGCTCTCGGCGTTAACACATGAGCCGGGGACGCCTTGGTCAAATGCGTTCAACCAAGGCCGAAATAGAGTTATCAAGACTGACTCAATCCGTAACTATTTTGCCGAAAAACTTCCTGCCGAATGAGCTTTAGTTTTCCTTTGTCAGAAAGTCTGCGTCAGGCGGTAGATGGCACCTTGTCTTCTGTCGAGGTCAAGGACAAGGATGAAAAAGATCGCTCTGAAGAAGAGGCCCTAGCGCTCAACCATCTCAAGGCAACTGTCGAAGGTGCCCGAGAAGACAATCGGAATAAGAAGGCAAATCGCCGTCTGAGGTGGCGATACGCCAGGTGGGTTTTTCATTATCTCATCTGTTATTCGATCGTTGCGGGCATTTTTGTTGTTCTGCACGGATTTAAAATTTGCGGATTCCAACTGCCGGAAATTGCCCTAGGCGCGCTTGTAGGGAGCACCGCAGTCGCCGCAATCGGTCTCGTTGCGTCTGTGGTTTCGGGCCTTTTCAGGTCGTAACGAGCTGGCCGACTTGTTTATTACATTGGACCTAGCTGAAAATACTGGATTTCCTAAAAAAGAGGCGGCAGCCATTTGGCCACCGCCTCTCCGGGGTGATGCGTCTGGCCCGGGTTTAGCCGGGCCTTATCCGGTTCAGCCCTGCTGCTTGGCGCGGCTGGTCTTGCCGGCGGCGGCGCGCTGGGCGGCGCGGGCGGCGCGGCCCTTGGAGCCGAGGCCGATCTTGAGCGCGAGGTCGCGGCGCTGCTTCGCATAATTTTCCGCGACCATCGGGTAATCGGGCTTCAGCTTATAGCGTTCGCGATACTGTTCCGGGGTCAGGCCGTGGCGCGCCAGATGGCGCTTCAGCGACTTGTAGGGCTTGCCGTCGATCAGCGAGATGATGACGTCCTTCGACGCCAGCGACTTGCGCACCGACACCGCCGGTTCCGCGCCGCCTTCGGCCATGGTTTCGCCCGGCTGGTCGTCGCGCGCCGACAGGCCGTTCAGCGTCGCATGCATCTTGTGCAGAAAGGCCGGCACGTCTTCCGCGCCCGCGCGGTTGTTCGGGTTGTTCAGCCAGGCAATCGTCAGTTCGGTCGCCAGTTCGATCATGTTCGGCGACAAATCGGTTTCCGTCATGTTTCCTCCAATCTGGATGTATTGTGTCGACCGTTGTCATGACCGTCAACATATGGAAATGCCGCAGGACTGTCCTTTTTACGAACAATCCGCCCGCCAGGCGGCCGCGTCGCCAGTTGTCGGGGCGGGGGCGACTGGCGGCGACGGGCGCGGCGCGGCGTCATTTCCCTGCAACCCGAACCGCTCTACAACAGCCGCCACCAGGTTGAGGGAGACCCAGATCATGCAAAGCCCGTGGCAGCACCATCGCCGGTCCGGCATCGCCGACGACATTGATTTCGAGATCAAGGGGCAGGAGCTGCAATTCGTCGAGATCGAGCTTGATCCCGGCGAAAGCGCGGTGGCCGAGGCGGGCGCGCTTGTCTGGAAAGATGCCAGCATCGACATGACGACGGTGTTCGGCGACGGCAGCGGCGGCAGCGATGGCGGCTTCATGGGCAAGCTGCTGGGCGCGGGCAAGCGGCTGATCACCGGCGAAAGCCTGTTCACCACCGTCTTCACCCACAACGGATCGGGCAAGGCGCGCGTGGCCTTTGCCGCGCCCACGCCGGGATCGATCCTGCCGATCCGGCTGGACGAGGTCGGCGGGACGCTGATCTGCCAGAAGGATGCGTTTCTCGCCGCCGCCAAGGGGGTGTCGATCGGCCTGCATTTCCAGCGCCGGGTGCTGACCGGGCTGTTCGGCGGCGAAGGCTTCATCATGCAGAAGCTGGAGGGCGATGGCTGGGTGTTCGTGCAGATGGGCGGCACCGTGGTCGAGCGCGAACTGGCCCCGGGCGAAGAGATCCATGTCGACACCGGCTGCATTGCCGCGCTGACGCCCAGCGTGGATTTCGATCTGGTGACGGCGGGCGGCGTGCGCAGCGTGCTGTTCGGCGGCGAAGGGCTGTTCTTTGCCCGCCTGACCGGGCCGGGCAAGGTGTGGATCCAGTCGCTGCCCTTCTCCCGCCTGGCCGGGCGGATGCTGGCCGCCGCCGGCGGGCGCGGGCAGAATCGCGGCGAGGGATCGGTGCTGGGCGGGCTGGGCGACCTGATCGGCGGCAACGACTGAGCCGCCGGGGAAGAGCGTTTGCGGGCGTGGCCGGGCCTGTGATTTGGCCGCGCATTTGACGAAAAAACCCTTTATGGGCCGGGGCATGTTTGCCCCGGCCATCCCCCCGGCCTGGCGTGTCGAGGCGGCGGCGACCGCGCGGCTGGCCAGCCCGATGATCCTCACCAACCTGTCGCAGGCGGCGATCCACACCACCGATGTCGTGCTGCTCGGCTGGCTGGGCGCGGGCGCGCTGGCGGCGGGGGCGCTGGGCAGCAATCTCAACATCGCCTTTCTGATCTTCGGCATGGGGCTGGTCACCGCCGCATCGCCGCTGATCGCCCAGCGCATCGGCGCAAGGCGGCATGATGTGCGCGACGTCCGCCGCACGGTGCGGCAGACGATGTGGGCGGCGATTGCGCTGACGGTGCCGATCTGGATTGCGCTCTGGCATGCCGAAGCGATCTTCCGCGCGCTCGGCCAGCAGCCCGATCTGGCGCGCGATGCGGCGTTGTTCACCCGCTATCTGATGTGGGGGTTCCTGCCCGCACTTTGTTATCTGGTGCTGCGCGCCTTTGTCGCGGCGCTTGAACGGCCGGTCTGGGCGCTGCTGATCGGGGTGATCGGCGTCATCGTCAATGCAGTGGTCAATTACGGCCTGATTTTCGGCGCTTATGGCCTGCCGGCGATGGGACTGGCCGGGGCCGGGCTGGGGAGCGCGATCACCCAGACGGCGATGTTCCTGGGCCTTGCGACCGTGGTGTCGGTGCATCCGCGCTTTCGCCGCTATCATCTGTTCGGCCATTTCTGGCGGGCGGACTGGGCGCGTTTCGCTCAGGTGTGGCTGATCGGCGCGCCGATTGCGATGACGCTGGGCCTTGAAGTCACGGTGTTCAGCGCCGCGGCCTTCATCATGGGCGTGATCGGGCCGGATTCACTGGCTGCCCATGCGATTGCGATTCAGCTCGCCTCGCTGACCTTCATGGTGCCGCTCGGCCTGTCGCAGGCGGCGACGGTGCGGGTCGGGCTGGCGGCGGGGCGGCGCGATCCGGCGGCCATTGGCCGCGCGGGCTGGACGGCGCTTGTCATCGGCACCGGCTTCATGGCGGTGGCGGCGCTGGTGATGGTCGCCATCCCCGACCGGCTGGTCGCGCTGTTCATCGAACCCGGCCCGGCCAATGCCCATGTCGCGGCGCTGGCCGTCTCGTTCCTTGGGGTCGCGGCGATTTTCCAGATCGTCGACGGCGCGCAGGCGGTGGGCGCCGGGATGCTGCGCGGCCTGTCCGACACCAAGGTGCCGATGCTCTATGCCGCGCTCGGCTATTGGGCGATCGGGCTGGGCGTGGGGCTGGGCCTCGCCTTTCCCGCCGGGCTTGAAGGGTTGGGCGTGTGGATCGGGCTGGCGGCGGGGCTGGCCGTGGTATCGGTGCTGATGGTCGGCCGCTGGCTGCGCCGGGTCCGGCTGGGGCTGGTGCCCGAGGGGTAAGGGCTGAAGTTGTTTGTTTGGTCGCGGCACCGGCCCGCACCCCCACCCGGCCTCCCATAGTATACTGCCGTTGGGAGGCCGGGTGGGGGTGCGGGCCGGTGCCGCGACCGCGCCGTCAGGCGCGCATATCACGCGCATATCACGCGCATATCACGCCCGCATCCGCGTCCCTTCGCCCGGCGCGGTCGTCCAGCCCAGATGGGGCAGCGAGATCGTCCGCCGCCCGGCCAGATCGGTGCGGCACACGATCAGATTGCGTTCCTCGATATAGCTGAGCAGGCGGCGGATGCGGCCGAGCGAGCTGGTGCCATAGCTGGTCGCCAGCGCATCGTCGGACGGGCAGGGTGCGCCGTCCCGCGCCGCATGGGCGATCAGCAGGAACGGGGCCAGCATGTCGTCGGGCAGCGCCTGGGCAAGCGCGATGGCATCCCGCCAGTGCGGCTCGTCCGGATCGGTGATCCCGGCCCGCGCGGCGGCGAGCCGGCGGGCAAAGCCGATCGGATCGAGATCGGGCCGCGCCAGCCCCGCCATCCGGCAGCGCAGCTGGAAATCCTGATAGATGGACGCAATCGGCCGCCCGCGCTGATCGGGATCGGCGACCAGCTCGGCCAGCACCCGGGCGATGATCAGCGGCTGATCCTCGGCCGCGCACTCGGGCACCGCCGGGGCCGCCGCGGGCATGCTGGCGGCAAGCGACTGGATCAGCAGGTCCGAGGCGAGCGGCCGGGCAACCGGCGCGGGGGCAGGGGGCGGCGGTTCGTCGGCGACCGGCGCGAACAACAGGCCTTGTAGATCCTCGGGCGACGGGGTGGGCAGCGGCGACAGGCGCGGGGTGAAGCCCGCCGATCCGGTTTCGACCGCGCCGATGCGGATGGCAAGCGGGCGGCGCGACAGCGCCGGGCCAAGCGCGAGGAAGGTGCCGCGTTCGAGATCGCGGATCTCCTCGGCCTGCCGCCGCTCCATGCCCAGCAGATCGGCGGCGCGCGCCATATCGATGTCAAGAAAGGTGCGCCCCATCAGGAAGTTGGATGCTTCCGCCGCGACATTCTTGGCGAGCTTGGCCAGCCGCTGGGTGGCGATCACCCCGGCCAGGCCGCGCTTGCGCCCCCGGCACATCAGGTTGGTCATCGCGCCCAGCGAGGCGCGGCGCACCTCCTCGGCCACTTCGCCGCCGCCGGCGGGCGCGAACAATTGCGCTTCGTCGACCACGACCAGCGCGGGATACCAGTGGTTGCGCGGCGCATCGAACAGCGCGTTCAGAAAGGTGGCGGCGCAGCGCATCTGCCCCTCGGCCTCGAGATTTTCGAGGCTGAGCACCACCGAGGCGCGGTGTTCGCGGATGCGCGCGGCGATGCGGCCGATTTCGCGCTCGCTATAGCCATCGCCCTCGACCACCGCATGGCCATAGCGTTCGGCCAGGGTGACGAAATCGCCTTCGGGGTCGATGACGACCTGCTGCACCTGACCCGCCGAGCGTTCGAGCAGCCGGCGCAGCAGATGCGATTTGCCCGACCCGGAATTGCCCTGGACGAGCAACCGGGTGGCCAGCAATTCCTCCAGATCGATCGCGGCCGGCGCGCCCGACCGATCGGTGCCGAGTTCGACGCGAAAAGTCATGCCCCGGCTTTGGCCGGGCGGGGCCGCCCCCGGCAAGCCCCGAACATCACGACCGGCGCACAGAGCTGGGGATGAATCATCCCCGGCCCCCGCCCGTGCATCAGGCCGACCGCGCCCGCACCACCTGCTCCAGCACGCTGAGCGGCATCGCCCCCAGCGTCAGCACCTCATGGAAGCGCTTGAGATCAAAGGACGCGCCCGCGCGTGCCTTCGCCTCCTCGCGCAGCCGCACCCAGACGGTATGGCCGATCTTGTAGCTGGTCGCCTGTCCCGGCCAGACGGTGTAGCGGTCGATCTCGTTCTGGCTGCGGCCGCGGGCGATGCCGGTGGTCGCGATCAGATAGTCGGTCGCCTGTTCGCGGCTCCAGCGCTTCACATGCAGGCCGGTGTCGACGACCAGCCGGGTGGCGCGGAACAAAAGCGACTGGAGATAGCCGACCCGCCCCAGCGGATCGCCGTCATACATGCCCAGCTCATCGGCCAGCTGCTCGGCATAAAGCGCCCAGCCTTCCGAATAGCCGCTGAAGAAGCTGCGGCGGCGGATCATCGGGATCGACGTCGATTCGAGCGCGAGGCTGACCTGCAGGTGATGCCCCGGCGTCGCTTCATGATGGGTGAGGGTTTTGAGCCCGAACACCGGCCGGTCGAACGTGTCGCGCAGGTTGATGAAATAGCTGGCCGGGCGCGAGCCATCGAGCGGGGCGTTTTCATAATAGGCCCCGGCCGAGCCGTTCTGGATTTCGGGCGGCACGCGCCGCGCCTCGACCCGCGATTTCGGCAGGGTGGCAAAGGCGAGCGGCAGTTTCGCCTCGATCGCCGCGATCTGGCGGTTGAGCAGCGCGATCAGCTCGGCCCGGCCGGCATCGTCATTGGCAAACACCTGGCCGGGGCGCTTGTTGAGCGCGACCAGCCGTTCGCCGACGCTGCCCTGGCTCATCCCCTCGGCCTTCAGGATCGAATCGATCTGCGACGAAATCTGCGCGACCTGTTCGAGGCCGAGCCGGTGGATTTCCTCGCCCGTCATCGCCGTGGTGTTCGCCGCCTGCGCGGCGGCGGCATAAAAGGCCTCGCCATCGGGCAGCCGCCACACACCGCCATCATGGCCGGCGCGGGCGCGCAGCCGCTCGACCTCGGCGATCTGGCGGTCGAGCGCCGGATAGACAGCATCGGCGACGATCTTCGCCGCCGCCTCGGCACGCGCCGGGGGCAGGCCTGCCGCGGCGAGCCGCGCGGCAAAGCGCGTGACCAGCCCTGAGTCCGCCACCGGCTTTGCCCGCTGGTCGCCCATCAGGCGGCGGGCAATGTCGAGGATATAGTCGGGCGCGAACACGCCCGCCGCCGCATCGGCGCGCTGGCGTTCCAGATCCTGATCGAGCGCGCGCGGCAGCGCTTCCAGCCGCGCCAGATAGGCATCGGCATCGGCGGCCGAGCGCACCGGATGATCGTCTTCCAGAAACGGCGGCAGCTCGCGATAGGCCCCGGTCAGCTGCGACAGGATATAGGGGGTGAACCGCCCGCCGGTCTCGCCATAGGTGAAGCGTTCGCCGGCCAGCGCACGGTCGAGCTGGTAGACGACGACGTCGTAATCGATCCGCGCCGCCTCACCCAGCCGGGCGCGGTCGATGCGGGTGAGTGCCGCCCGCTCGGCGCGGCGGGCGTCGCGGCGCCGGGCCGCCC
>NZ_JAPFGX010000026.1:0-35929 GCF_059803575.1 Sphingomonas sp. URJC2 | reverse complement strand
CGCCGGTGCCGGGCGGGGCGCGGCGGGCCGGGCGCCGGGGCGCGCATCGCCGGTGTGGAACGACGCGGCCTGACCGGCCAGCGCTTCGACCTCGGCGGTCAGGTTGCGCGCGGCGGCGGAGGTTTCCTCGACCATTGCCGCATTTTGCTGGGTCGCCTGATCCATGGCGAGGATCGCGGCATTGATCTCGGTGATCGCCGACGCCTGTGAGCGGTTGTCGGCGGCGATTTCGCCGAGCAGGTTGAACACCGTCGACACATCGGTCGAAATGTTCTGGAGCGCGCCATCGACCCGTTCCACCGCATGCACGGCGGTGCCGATTTCCGACTGGGTGACGGTCAGCTGGTCGCGCGCGCGCTTCGCCTCTTCCTCGGCGCGCATCGCGAGTGCGGAGACGAGATCGGCGACGACGGCGAAGCCGCGCCCCGCCTCGCCGGCCCGGCCCGCTTCGACGGCCGCGTTCATCGCCAGAACGCGGGTCTGGAACGCGATCTTGTCGAGGCCTTCGATCACGCTGTCGATGCCCTTGGCGCTGTCCGACACGCGGGTCATCGCCTGCACTGCCTCATCGGCGACCGAGCGACCATCGCCGACCGTCGCCAGCGTCTGGTCGGCGCGTTCGACGGTGCGCCCGGCGGCGTCTGCCGTCGCCTTCAGCCGCTGGTCCATCTGGGCGATGGCGGCCGAGGTTTCCTCAAGGCTCGCGGCATTGGCTTCGGTGCGGCGGGCAAGGCTTTCCGATGCCTTGCTGATTTCGGCGGATTCGCCGCGGATGGCGTTGATGCTTTCCGACAGCGCGGTGACCAGCTGGTGCAGGCTCGCCAGGGCGTCGTTGAAGTCGGTGCGCAGCTGCGCATAGCCTTCGGGAAATGCCTGTTCGATCGCCCGCGTCAGGTCGCCATCGCGCAGCGACGCAAGGCTGGTGCCCAGCTCGACCAGGATCGTGCGCTGCGTTTCCGCCTCGCGGGCACGCTGGGCTGCGGCGGCCTGTTCCGCCTGTTCGCGCAGCGCATTTTCCTGGTTGATCTTGTCGAACATCTCGACAAGCCGCGCGCTCGTCCACACCAGCACCCCGGTTTCGACGAGCAGGATCACCGCATGCAGCAGCACGCGCCCGATATTGCCGCCGCCGGTGAACACCCAGTCGGGCGCGGCCATGCCGAGCACCAGATGATGGACGGCAACCACCAGCGTCGCGCCGATGATCGCGCGCCAGTCGCACAGGATCGTGACCGTGGCGAGCACGGCAAAGAACAGCATGTGCAGATCGGTCTGCCAGGCATAGCCTTCGAACACGAACAGCAGCAGCGCGGGATAGACGGGCACGCTCAGCCCCAGCGCCAGCCGCGTCTGATCGTCGGTCCTGCCGCCCAGCGCCGCCATCACCGGATAGACGGCCAGCGCGACCGCCAGCAGCGCCCCAACGAGCTTGGTTCCGCCGACGAACAGCGCCGAGCCGAGCGTGGCGACGGCCAGCCCGGCGCACAGCGCGGCGAGCACCTGCACGCCGACCAGCCGGATCCCTTGCAGCGAAAGACTGTTCATGCCCACATCACGTCCTTGTTGCGCCGCGCCCCCTATGTCGGGTGCGGCGTTGATCCGGCGCGCTCGCACCGGGCGAGATGCATCCATTTTAGACGATTTTTTGCGTCAAGCGGGGCTGACGGCATCACTTCTGTGCATCATCCATGGCGGCAAGCCCGTGCGGGCGGCTTGCCCGTGCCCCGGCGGTCATGCGAGCGTCGCGGCGATAGGGGCCACAGGACGTTACGGGCCGCAGGAGGCGCATTATGCCGGTTGCCGCGATTGCCGTGCTGATGATCGCCGCTCCGGGTGCGGATCTGATCAGCATGTCGCCCGACCGGCCGCTCGCGGCGCTGGTCGAGGGGCAGCCGGTTGCGCTCGGCCTGCGCACCGGGTCGATCGACCGCATCACCCTCAACGCCGCGACGGTCGCCTGGCTGGGGCTGAAGCCGGCCGGGCTGATGGGCAAGGTGTCGCTCAAGATCGGCCGCACGCGCATCATGGACGGGCGCAACCGGCCGGTCAGCTATGCGGTCGGCGGGCGCACGGCCAAAGGGCGGGTGATCTGGTTCGACGGGCTTGATGGCCAGCATGACGGCACGATCGGCCCGTTCGCCTTTCCGCAGGCGCGGATCGAGGTGATGCTGGGCGGGGCCGGCGGGCGCAGCCATGCGTTCGCGCTGGCCGGGGCGATCGACACCGCCGGCTATACGCCGGTCGCGCGCGGCGGCGGGGCTGGGAGCGGAGACGGGCGCGCGGAGGGGAGTTGGGGCTTCGGTCTGTCGTTCGGGGTCGAGCATGATTATCGCCTGCCGCTCGCCTCGGCCGCGACCGGGGCGGCGCTGCTGGCCGAGCTGGGCGGCACGGTGACCGACGAGGTGTGGGACGAGGAGATATTGCTGGGCGTCACCCGGCCGGTCCGCCGCGTCGTGCTCGCCCGGCCGCTCGAGATCGGGCCGTTCCGGCTGCGCGAAATCGCCGTCCGGGTGCGCGACCGGCGCGACGCGATGGGCGCGGGCGCGGCGCTGCCCGAACCGCCGGGGCCGGACGACGATCCCGCCGAGATCGTCGTCACCGCCGACCGGCCGGGCAAGATGCGGCCGGTCTACACGCTCGAAATCGCGCGGCCGGTGCTTGCCGCCTGCCGGTCGATCACCTTCGACAAGGCGGCACGCCAGATCCTGCTCGACTGTCCGCCCGCACCCTAGAGCATTTTCAAGCCGGGTAGACTTACCCGGCGACTTGGAAACCGCACTAACCGGCGGCCCGGTTCCGCGCGCCTTTGCGCGCCTTGGCGTCGAGGATCAGCCCCGGCACCGCCAGCCCGGCGATCAGCAGCAGCACGACCAGCCCGACGATGACATTCATCGCCGTGCGGCCGAGCGGGAACAGGAAGTTCCATTTGTGCGCGAGGCTGAACGCCAGCCGCTCGGGCTTTTGCCAGTCGGCCACCCGGTCGGCGAGCGCGCCCGTCGCGGTGTCGATGAACAGCGTCGCATTGACCGGCGCGCCATAATCGACCCGCCACACCGGCAGGCGCTTGTTGCGGAAATCATAATCGGGGCCGAAACGGGTGATCAGCGTCATGCCGGTGATCGCACTATCGGGCGCGCCGCTGAACCGCCCGGCGATCATCCGCGCCAGCGCCCGGTCGCCCTCCGGCCAGACCCGGCCCGAGGCGGCATCGATATAGAGCGCCGGGCCGGTCGGCTGCACCCCGTCAAAGCGCGCGGCGCGCAGCTCGGCCGGGGTGCGGGGAATGGCGGGCGCGGCGGCCTGTTGGTGCCGGCCGTGATCATGGCCGTCCGCGCTGCCGCCGCCGCCCGGCCGGGCAAGGCCAAGCCGGTAAAGCGCCCGCCCGCCCGGCCCTTCGACCAGCGACAGCTGCTCGACCGCGCGGCCCGCAGTCAGCGCCCGCCACTCCGCCTCGACCGGGAAGCGGCTGCCGGCCAGTTGCACCGGCGGGGCCAGCCGCATCTGGCTGGCCGGCGGGGCGATGGCCCCGGTCAGCAAATGCCAGATGCCGCTGGTGGTGAACAGGAACAGCGGCAGGGCAAGCCCCCAGGCCATCAGCCGGTGCCAGCCGCGCGCGCCCGGCGGACGCTTGCCGCGCCGGACGGTCGCCAGCATCGCCATGCCGGTCACCGCCAGCACCGCCAGCCCGCCGACCAGCACGGTGATCACCGCCACGCGCACCACCGACAGGCCGGCGGGCACCCAGTCCCAGTTGTGGAGCAGCCGGAACACCGCCTGCAGCGCCGTCTTGGTGCGGTTGTTGACCGCCGCCAGGCTTGACGTTTCGGTATGGACATAGGCGGTCAGCCGGTCGTCCCCGGCAAAGCGGATGCGCCACACCGGCAGCAGCCGGTTCACCCACGGATAATCGCCGTCAAACCCGGTCTGGAGCGTGATCTCCGCCACCGGGCGGCGTTCGGCCAGGAAATGCCGGGCGATGAAGATCGCCTGCGCGCGGTCATGGCCCGGCAGTTCCGCGCCGGTGCGCGGATCGAAATAGCGCCGGGGCGCTGCCGGCGCAGGCGTCACCTGCCACAGCGTGCCGGTGGGGCCGGCAACGGTGCGCACCACCGCCGCCCGGTCGATCCCGGCGGCGGCAAGCGTTTCCGCCACCGGGCGCGCGCCGTGCAGATCGAGCGGCGCGCGCGGCGGCATGAACACCGCCTGTTGCGGGCCGCCCAGCACCATCGCGATATGGGCAAGGGCCGACAGCCCCCAGATGAACAGGCTGATCGCGCCGGCGCGGGCGAGCCAGCGATGGTTGGACGCCGCGAACCGGGCGATCCTGTGCTTGAGGGCCATGGCCTTGCTCTCCCCGATCAGAAGCGCGCGGTCACGCCGCCGAAAAACGCCCGGCCCTGACCCGGCGTATAGGCGGCGGCGCGCTCGCGCTGCTGGTTGGCGGTGGTGGCGATGTTGGAAATGTGGACGACGTCGAACAGATTCTCGACCGATCCGAACAGCCGCAGCCGGGGCGCGATATCGACCCCGGCGGTCAGCCCGACCAGCTCGTAACCGGGCGCGCGCTCGGTATTGGCATAGTCGGTCCAGGGCGAATCGACGATCCAGCGCAGATTGGCCGACACATAGAAACGGTCGCGCGCGTCGAAGCGGATTTCGCTCACCACCACATGGCGCGGCACCCCGGCCAGCTGGTTGCGGCCATAAACGGGATCGTCGACGAAGCGGAAATCGTTGAACGTGTAGGCGGTGCTCAGCCGCAGCGACTGGCCGCGCGCCGCCAGCCAGTCGCGGGCGACGAACAGGTCGATCCCGGCCTCCAGCCCCTGATGGATGGTGCGGCTGCCATTGGTGGTCACCGACGATGCGCCATTGTTGATCGCGGTGTCGAGAAACTCGTTCTCGACCTCGGCGCGGTAGAGCGCGACGTCCCACGCGATCACCCCGCGCTGGCCGCGGCTGCCGATTTCAAACGTCGTCGCCCGCTGCGGCGCGAGCGGTGCGAACGGAAACGCCCCGCCCGCGGTCAGATCGGCAAGGCTTGGCGGTTCAAAGCTGCGGCTGATATTGCCGAACAGCTGCGCGCCGCCGCCCAGATCGGCGATCAGGCCGATGCGCGGGTTGAACTGGTCATAAACGCCCCGGCCGCTGACCGCGTTCAGCTCGGCCGTCACATCGCGCACCGCGCGCGCATATTGGCCGCCCGCGATCAGGTTCAGGCCGCGCATCACCGCCAGATCAAGCTCGGCAAAGCCGACCAGCAGCGATGAATCCTGATCCGACTGGTTGCGCAGCGCGCCGCGCCGGCCGCTGTCATTGGCCCAGGTGCGCGCGGCATTATCGGCGCTGGCCAGCCAGCCGCCGACGCTCCAGCGGCTGTCGAGCCCGCCCGACAGGCTGAATGTGCCGCCCAGCCGCGCCGAGGCCCCGAATTCGGTTTCCTTCTGGTCGATGATGCCCGCCAGCCGGGTGATCGCATGGTCGAGCACGCGCCGCGCCGCCCAGCCGCCCAGTTCCAGCCGGGTGCCGCCCAGATCGATCGCGGTCAGGTTGGACAGGCGCAGCACCGACAGGTTGCGGTCCCAGTCATCGGCGACGGGGCCGGGATCGAGCACGCGCACCGGCCCGCCGGGGAAGAACGGCCCGATCTGCACCGGCCGCCCGGCGGCGCGCGGATTGGCGAGCGCATCGGCGAGGCGCAGCGATCCCGCCAGCTCGAACCGGTCGCGTAGCGCGGTCAGGTAGAAGCGGGTTTCGACGGCATCGCTTGCCCGCCAGCCCAGATTGGCATGGCCATAGACGCTGCGCACGCTGCTGTGGACGCGGTAGCCATCGGTGCTCAGCCCGGTCAGGCCGACGAAATAATCGGCATCGCCCTTGGTCCCTGCCGCCGACACATTGCCGCGCAGCGTGTCGAAGCTGCCGCCCTCGACGCGCATCGACAGCGGCGCGCGCGCCGTCCGCCCGGTCGGGCTGACGATGTTGATCGCCCCGCCCAGCGATGCCGCGCCATAGCGCAGGCCATTGGCGCCTTTGAACACCTCCAGATAGCGGATGGTGAGCGGATCGACCTCCTGAAACTCGGTGCTGCCGCTTGCCCGGCTGATCGGCACGCCGTCGCGCAGCACGGTCAGCCCGCGCCGTTCAAAGCCCGAGTTCAGCCCCGAACCGCGGATCGACAGCCGGCTTTCGCGCGGCGCGCTGGTGTCGGCGAACACGCCGGGCGTGAGGACCAGCGTGTCGCCGATGCTCTGCGCGAAATCATCGGCGAACACCTCATCTTCGACAAAGCCGATCGCGCCGGGCACGCGTTCCAGCGCGCGGCGCGCCTGATCGGGGGAGGGGGCGGTGGGTGTGCCAATGCGGGTGGCGGTCACGACGATCACGTCCTGCCGCTGGCCGATGCCCTGGGCGAAGGCGGTGGTGGCGGGCAGCAGCGCGGTGCCGGCAAGCGCGGCAGCGAGAATCCGGGTGCGGGTCATCAATCGAAATCCTGGCAATCACGGTCTGAACAGGCGCGCAGGCGGCGACGGCGATGCCGGGGGCATTGGCGGTCGCGGCGCATGGCGCACGGCGCGGCCGGGCACACCTCGGGGCGCGCGGGCTGGCCGTTAAACGGTGCGGATCAGACGGTGAGCGGCGGGCCGCGCAGCGGCGGGCGCAGGCCCGGCCCGTGGCGGCGGAGCAAAGGCGCTGCCGGCCGTAGCCCCAGCGCCATCACATAAGCGAGCGCGACCGCCAGCAACAGCGCATCGGCCCCGGCGGTCGCCGCCATCGCGAGGCTGGCGAACAGACAGCCCGATTTTGCCTTCATGTCGCCCTGCGCCGCCGGATCACCGGCATCGCCCTTCATCGGCAGGGCGATTCGCACGGGGCCGGGATCATTCGCCCCGTCCCAGCACAGTTCGATCATGAACGCCTGGCCGGCGCGCGCGGGCATGAACCCGGTCGGGATCAGCGCCTTGACGGCAAGCGCCGCCGCGATCGCAAGGATCGCCAGGGCCTTGTGGCCGAAAATCAAGGCGCGCAGCCGGGTCATGCGCGGCGCGCCCTAGCCGGTGTTGCCGGCTTTGTCACCTCCGGTGCGTGGGTGTGGTTTTGATTTGGCTTTGCTTTGTCACGGCACCGACCCGCGCCGTCAGGCGCGCAAAGAACCCCCGCTCAGCGATAGCGCCAGCTGGTCAGATCGGCCCCCGGCGGCGCGGTCTGGCGGATGCGCTCGAGGATCTTGTCGACATACATGCTGTTGTAGCGCAGCCGCGACACGGCGTTGGGCAGCTTGGCATCGCCATTCCAGCAATGCTCGGCGCGGTCGCCATACAGCACCTCACCGCGATAGGGCGGATCGGCGCGGTTGAGCACTTGCTCGAGTGTATAGACCGCGTTGTTCAGATAATAATTGTCCATGTCGCCGACATAGACATGCAGCTTGCCCTGAAGATCGGGGGCCAGCTTGGCCCAGTCGCGCGCCAGAATATGGGTCAGGTCGTAATTGTCGCGCCAGTGGCGGGCGACATCGGGGTCGATCGCGCCGCTCAGCTTGTCGACCAGCGGGCGCGGATAGCCGTCCGCGCCCATTGGCGAGAACACCGCTTCCCAGATATCCCATTGCCCGCCCGAACGGGTTTTGTCGCCCAGCACATATTCGAGCCGGTTCTCGTCCTCGGCCATGTAATCGACATGGCCGAGATAATTGCGCTTGGCCGGCTTGGCGACGCGGCCGAACGGCCCTTCGCGCCAATAGGCGTTGCGCTCCTCATAGATGTTGGTGACCATGTAATGGCGGAAATCGACCGGGTCGGGGCAGCCGATGAACGCGCCGTTATAGTCGCGCGGGTAGAAGATCTGCGCCGCCATGGCCGACCAGCCGCCGGTCGACCCGCCATAGAGAAACCGCGCCCAGCCCTGGCCGATGCCGCGAAACTTCGCCTCCAGCGCGGGCAGGAATTCATGGGTGATGGCATCGCCATAAGGGCCGAGATTGGCCGAGTTCACCGCATAGCTGTCGTCGTAAAACGGGTTGGAATGGTCGATCTCGACGATCAGCATGCGCGGAAAGTCGGGCGAGATCCATTTCTTGTAGAAATCATAGGCTTCCTGCTGCTCGATGCGGTTGTAGCAGGGCTCGCCGAACCGGGCATTGGGCACGCACGGCGCGTCGGCATCGGGCGGGGTGGTGCGGAAACCGCCGAAATCGGCCGGGAAATGGCCATGGAAGATGGCGAGCGGAAAGCGCGCTTCGGGATGCTTGTCGAAATCGCGCGGCACCAGCACATGGCCGGTGATGTAGGTGTCGCGCCCCCAGAAGCGGGTGAGGCTGGGGCTTTTGAACCGGAAATGGCGGATGAACGGCGTGTCCTTGGGCGGCGCGACCGGCGGGAGCACCCGGTCGAGCGCGATGTCGATCTGGCCGGGGCGGGCGGGATCGAACCGCACGCGCTTGGGCGTGCTCACGATATTGCCCGGTTCCTCGCGCCAATTCTGCCCGGCCCCGCGCGCGGCGGGCAGCAGCACCGTGCGGCCATCGCCGCGTTTGAAGCGGTCATAGACATGAAGGACGGCCTGCACATGATAATCGCCGGCCGGCACGGCGGCGAGGCTGCGCGCCGGATAGCCGGGCAGGTCCGCCGTCAGGGTGACGGTGCCGCCGCGTGCGACGCCGCTCACGTTCATGCCGATCACCTGCGGCGCATCATGGCCGGGCGCGACCTGAAAACGCGGCTCCGGCGTGTCGCGCGGCGACAGGATCAGGATCAGCCGCCCGTCATAACGCGCCTGGGGTGCAGTGGCGGGGATCGTGACGCGGAACGTCTCGGCCGCAGCCGGCACCGCCAGCGCGGCGAGCGCCGCCGCCCCCATGAACCGGATTGCGCGCATCATCCCCTCTCCCCCTCACTGTCTATCGCCGCGATCCTAAGGCGGCAATGTCCGCACGCAAGGGCCGTGCGGAGGAGCGGCGAGGCGCGCGGGGCTATGATCGCAGCGCCGCCCCGGCTAGGCTTGGCGCATCGGCAGAACAGCGGGAGGCGGATGATGCGGCGATGGCCGGGCGTGGTGGCGGCGATGCTGTGCGGCGGCATGGCGGCGGGATCTCTCGCCGGCGCGCAGGATATGCCGCCGCCGGGCGTGTTCGAGGCCGGGGCGCCGCTTGGCGTGACGGTCGACGGGCGGCACCAGCCAATGTCGGCCAATGTGCGCGTGTTCGGCGCGATCGTGAGCGCGGAAAGCTGCATTTATGACCGCAGCCGCCGGCTGATCATGGTGGTCAGCCGGGGTGCCGCCCAGACCGAGGCCCCCAATGACGGCTTTGTCTCGCTGCTCAATCCCGATGGCTCGGTGCACACTGCCAAATGGATCGGGGCCAGCCGTGCCGGGCTGGTGCTCAACCAGCCGTTCGGCAGCGACATTCAGGGCGGGCGGCTCTATCTGGCCGACAGCGATGGCGGCACCGCCGATGGCGCGCCGCGCGTGTCGGTGATCCGCGTGTTCGATGTCGCCAGCGGCGCGCCGGTGCGCGCCATCCGCGTGCCGGATTCGCCCTGGTTCAACGACATCGCGGTCGCCGCCGACGGCACCATCTACGCCACCCAGACCGGCAGCCCCGACGGGCGGGTGCCGATGCGCGTCTACAGGATCGATCCCGATGGCAGTGCGCGCGTGCTGGTCGACGGCGCGCCGCTGTCGCTGCCCAACGGCATCGCGCTTGATCCGGCCGGCAACATCGTCGTCGTCAATCTCGGCAATCGCGATGTGATGACGTTCAGCCCGTCGGGCACGCTGCTCGCCACCGAACAGGCCGCCCAGTCGGGCAATGACGGGCTGGTGATCTTGCCCGATGGCACCCGCTATATCAGCAGCGTGCGCGAAGGCGGTATCCAGCGGATGCGCCCGGGCCGTCCGGCCGAACTGATCGCGCGGAACATCCCCAGCGCGGCGTCGATGTGCCACGATCCCGACCGCAACCAGCTGATCGTGCCGATGAACCCCAATAACGCGGTCGCGATCGTCAGGCTTTAGCGCATTTTTCAAGCCGGGCTGAAACACCCGGCGACCCGGAAAATGCGGTAAATCAAAGGTCCAGAGCGGCTTGGCGGGGAATCCGTCCCGGCGCTTCCCCGTCACACCATCCAGTCCCGTCATCCTGTTCCGCCATCGTGCGGGCAGCCGCTGGCCCGCGCAGGCGGTGCGGGCATAACCATAAGATATCGTGACAAATCATATTGATGATCGCGCGGGCTGACGTGGTTGCCGCGTGAGCCTAGGGGGTTTTACTGAGCATCAGTTAAGTTACTGAATTTGCTTTGTCATAAATAAAATATCTGAAGTCGATAAGCTAGACTTCTCGCTCTCTATAATGCGTCGATAAAACCATAATCACGCTAGGACGAGAGATGAGAAACATTGCCTTTGCCCTGCTCGCGTCGTCGGTTCTGGCGACGCCTGTGCTTGCCGGCGAACCTGTCGACCAGCCTGGCGATGCGTCGGCTGACGCGCCCGCCGATACCTCGGCCGATGCGCAGGCGGCCCCCGCGCAGGAAGTGTTTTCGACCGGCGTCGCGCGTGGCCGCGACCGGCTGGACAGCGCGACCTCGACCAGCGTGTTCAAATCGAGCGAGTTCCTGAAGCTCGGGCCGCGTCCGTTCGCCGATGTGATCCGCGCGATCCCCGGCCTGCGCGTCGAATCCGCAGTGGGCGAAGGCAATGCCAATTACACGGTGCGCGGCCTGCCGCTGGCGTCGGGCGGGGCCAAATATCTGCAGCTTCAGGAAGACGGGCTGCCGGTGCTGGAGTTTGGCGACTTTTTCAACTTCGCCGCCGATGTGTTCATCCGCGCCGATTTCAATGTCGCCCAGATCGAATCGATCCGGGGCGGCTCCAGCTCCACCTTTTCGTCCAACTCGCCGGGCGGTCTGATCAACCTGATGTCGAAGACCGGTGAGACCGGCGGCGGCGCGGTGCAGCTGACCAGCGGGATCGATTATGGCGAGCGCCGGATCGATTTCGACTATGGCGAGCAGCTGGGCGGCGGCTGGCGCTTTCATATCGGCGGCTTTTACCGCCAGGGCGAAGGGCCGCGCGACATCGGCTATACCGGCTATAAGGGCGGCCAGATCCGGCTGAACGTCACCAAGCAGTTCGACACCGGCTATATCCGCCTGCACGCCAAATATCTGCAGGACCGTTCGCCGACCTTTGCGCCCTATCCGATCCAGATCACCGGCACCAACGACAATCCGACGATCCGTAATTTTCCCGGCTTCGACATTCGCAGCGACGCCACGCTGTCGCCGTTCATCGGCGATGTCGTGACGCTCGACGGGCAGAACCAGCTGCGCCGGTTCTCGGCGCAAACCGGCATGGCCCCGGTCAGCAAGTCCATCGGGCTGGAGGCGCAGTTCGATGTTGCCGGCTTCACCGTCAGCAACAAGGCGCGCTATTCTGCGAACTCGGGGGACTTCCTGCGCGTGTTCCCGTCATCGGTGAACACGGTGAACGGCCTGGCCGCGCAGCTGGGCGGTGCCGGGGCGACCGCGCGCTATGCCAGCGGCCCGCTCGCCGGCCAGCCGATCGCCGCCGGATCGCCGATCAACGGCAATGGCCTGCTGATGCTGTCGTTCATGGCGCAGACCCGGGCGCGGTCGCTCGACTATTTCGTCAACGATCTGCGCGCGTCGCGGGTGTGGAACATGGGTGGCGGCGCGCTGACCGTGACCGGCGGCCTTTATGCGGCCGAACAGGAGCTCTTCTCCCAGTGGCTGCATTCCTCGATCGTGACCGACGTGGCCGGCAATGGCCGCACCGCGATGGTCGACATCACCAGCGCCGGCGGCGTCGCCCAGACCCAGGGGGGCTATTTCTCGTTCGCGCGCGGCAACAGCAGCCGCTTCCGGCGTGTTTTCGATGTCGATTACAGCATTCTCGCGCCCTATGGCTCGGTCAACTACCATGTCGGCAAGCTCGCGATCGGTGGCAGCCTGCGTTACGATCGCGGGCAGGTGCGCGGCTCGCTGGTCGGGGCCGATCTGGGCGGCGGCCGGGTCGGGCTGACCAGTTTCGACGTCAATGGCGACGGCGCGATTTCCGTGCCCGAAACCCGGGTGGGGTTCCTGCAGTTCGACCGGCCGGCGCCCGTCGATTATGATTACGGCTTTCTCAGCTATTCGGCCGGGGTCAATTACCGCGTGTCCGAGCCGCTGGCGCTGTTCGCCCGCTACAGCCGCGGCGGGCGCGCCAATGCCGACAAGATCCTGTTCACCGCAGCCGTCGCCGAAGACGGCAGCGTGCCGAGCAAGGCCGACCGGGTCGACGAGGTCCGCCAGCTCGAAGGCGGGTTCAAGTTCCGGCGCACCAACATGACCCTGAACGCCACGGCGTTTCTCGCCTATGCCGATGACCATAATGTCCTCAACGGTTCGGCGAACGCGACCTTCCGCACCTATCGCGCTTATGGTCTGGAGCTGGAAGGCAGCTTCCGCCACGGGCCGTTCAGCATCGCCGGCGGCGCGACCTACACGACCGCCAAGATCACCGAGGACAAATTCGACGCCAGCCTGACCGGCAAGGAGCCGCGTCGCCAGCCCGCCTGGACGATCACGCTGATGCCGCAGCTGGAGTTCGACCGGGTGAATGTCGGCGCGAACATCGTCACCATCACCAGCAGCTATGCGCAGGACGAGAATATCCTGCGCATCCCCGGCTTCACGACGGTCAACGCCTTTGCGCTGTTCAAGCCGGTGGCGCGCGTGCAGCTGATGGTCAACGCCAGCAACCTGTTCAATCAGGCGGGCTTTTTCGACATCAACCAGAGCCAGCTGCCCGCCAACGGCATTGGCTGGGGCCGGTCGATCAACGGGCGGACGGTGTCGGCCTCGCTGCGCTACGATTTCTGATCCGGCAGCGGGGCGGCCTGCCGCCCCGCCGCCACAGCCGCGCCTCAGCCGTCGTCGCCCGCATCCTCGTCGCCGGGCACGAAAGCCAGCAGATCGCCCGGCTGGCAGTCGAGCGCGCGGCACAGGCCGGCCAGCGTGTCGAACCTGACCCCCTTTACCTTGCCCGATTTGAGCAGTGACAGGTTGGTCTCGGCAATGCCAATCGCGGCGGCGACGTCTTTTGCCTTGGCCTTGCGGCGCGCGAGCATGACATCGAGCGTGACGATAATGGGCATGGCGGATCAGACGATCTGGTCATGGTCCGCCTTGACGGCGGCGGCATGGTCGAAAACCGGCGCAAGGCTGCGCAGCGCCAGCCCAATCGCGGCAAGGACGATGGGCAGCGCCCATCCCGGCTGAAGGCCGCTGCCGGCCTCGCCGATAATCACGGCCGTCACCGCCGCCGCGACGATCCATTCGCCGCTGCGCCGCACGCCCCGGGTCGTGTCCGCACTCAGCGTCTCGCCCGTTGCCAGATGCGCAAACAGCCGCCGGCTCTGCCACAATGCGATCAGCAGGAAGATCGCCGGCAGCACCGGCACGACCGCATCCTGGAACGGTGCCCAGACGCCGGGCTCACGCAGATAAAGCCCCGCACCAAGCCGCTTGAGCGGCCGATACAGCCCCTCGGCGAACACGGACAGGCCGGCAAACAGCAGCAACAGGTCGAGCAGGCCGGTCATCCGGCGGAACCCGTCCGGAGCGGGATGTGAATTGAGAGCGAGCATATCGGATTCCTCGTAAAATATATTACGTAAAACATAAACAACATGATTCCACTCGTCAAGTCCATGGGTGCGAACACTGCTGCGCGTCCGGAACTGTGTCACGGTGCTGTCATGTCGCCGACGCAACGCCGCTTCCGGCCTTGTGAACGCTGGCCGGGCTGGGGGCGGGGATTGGCTGGTCATGGATGCGACGCCTGAACTGATCATCGTGCTGATGGGCGCGGGCGGCGGCGGGCTGAGCCTGGCGCTGGTCATGGCGCGGCTGATCGGTCCGGCGGGCCGCCAGCGACGCGGGCCGCTGCTGGCGCTGGCGGCTTTGCTGCTGGTGTTCACGCTCGATCTGGTCGATTCCGCGCTCGCGCTTGCCAGCCCCGCCCGCCATGCCGCGGTCGCCGGCTATGTGCTGCTGGTCTGGCCGCTGTTTGCGCTGGCGCCCTGGCTGTATGTGCGCAGCGCGACGCTGGTCCCCGGTGCATTGCGCTGGCGGTCGCTGCGCGTGCCGATGCTGTTCTGGGCGCTCGGCATGGCGGCATTGGTGCCGTTGCTGCGGCTGGACGGGGCGGTGCGCCACGACCTGCTGGTCCATGGCCGGTTGCCGGCTGCGGCGGACGGGCTGTTGCCGGCGATTGCCGGGCTGACGCTGTTCGTGCTCGGCTGGCTGGCGGCGCTGGCCGTGTCGGCGGTGGCGACCATCCGGCGGCTGGCCGCGCATCGCCGGCTGATGCGGGCGCTGCTGTCCAACACCAGCGGGGTCGAGCTGCGCTGGCTCGACGGGTTTCTGCTGTTCCTGCTGGCAGCGTTCGCGGTCGAGCTGGGCGACAGCCTGCTTGCGCTGTTTGCCGACTGGTCGTTGCTCGGCGACGACATGGCGGCGCTGGTCGAAGTCGCCATTCTGATCGGCCTTGCCCTGTTCGGCCTGCAACAGGGCGATCCGGTGCCGGTCTGGGCGCGCGAGCTGCTGCCCGCACCTGCCGCCCCCGAGGACGAGCCGGTCGCGGCCGCTGATGCCGGGGCCTATGCCCGGTCGGGGCTGGACGAAGACAGCTGCGCCCGCATCCTCGACCGGCTGGACGCGGTGATGGCGGCCGAGCGGCCCTGGGCAGACCCGTTTCTGACGCTGAAAACGCTTGCCGATCGCTGCGGCGTCAAACCCCATTATCTCAGCCAGGCGCTCAACATGCGCGGCGGCACCAGTTTTTACGATTACGTCAATCGCTGGCGGGTCGAGGCCGCGTGTCGCGCGCTCGCCGCCAGCGAGGACAATGTCCTCGCGATTGCCGAACAGGTCGGTTTCAACGCCAAATCGACGTTCAACGCCGCCTTTCGCCGCATAACCGGGGAAACCCCTTCCGCCTATCGCCGCCAGGCGCGCTGACGGGACGCGGCCGGGGGCTGGCGTCCGCGTCCGGGCCGATCGGCGCGGACCTGTGCGGCGTCCACGCCGATGGGGCTGGACGACATGGGCGCGGCCGTGCGGGCAGGGCGGTCCGGTCAGCAACCACCGGATCTGTCCCACATGTTTTCTGCTACCTCCATTTATTGCCTGCCTGCCCCCGCCATCGCCGTCCGCCGTGCCGCCTTGCTGGGTGCGGCGATGCTGGCCCTGCCATTTGCCGCGCCTGTCGCCGCCGCCGGGCCGGCGGGCGGGGCGCTCTATGTGTTCGGGGATTCGGATTCGGATCAGGGCAATCTTGCCCGGCTGCGCGGCGAGCGGGCGGCCGACCGGCCCGGCTATTTCTGCCCGGACGATCTGTGCCGCGATTCGAACGGCCCGGTCTGGGCCGAACGGCTGGGGCGGCCGGTCGCAGCGCTGCTCGCGGGCCCGCCAGTGGCGGGGCGCGGGGTCAGCTTTGCGGTGTCGGGCGCGCACATGACCGCGCGTGGCGAGCCCGATGTCCCGCCGAGCGGCGTTGCCGTGCAAATCGACCAGTTTGCCGCGCTGGTCGCTCAGGGACGCATCCGCCCGGCCCCGGCAGACCTGTTCGTCATCCAGGCGGGCACCAATGATTTGCTGCGTCTGGCCGAGGGCGATGCGCCGGAGGCGATTGGCGGCGACATTGTCACGGCGGCATCGGATCATGTCCGCCGGCTGGCCGGGCTGGGCGCGCGCACCGTGCTGGTCGCCGAGGTCGCGCCGGTCCAGTATCTGCCGATGGTCGCGGGGGCGGAGCTTGCGCCGCTGCGCACCGCGCTCACCACCATCGTCGGCGGCGTCAATGATGCGCTTGTCACCACGCTGGCCGATCTGCGCCCCGGCCTGCCTGCCGGCACCAATCTGGTGCTGATCCGCCAGCAGGCGTTTTTCGACTGGCTGGCGGCCAATCACGGCGCGCTCGGCCTCGCCCCGCTCGACCGGGCCTGTGTCGATGCCGATGGGCGGCTGTGCGCGCCCGACGCCGCCGCGCAGAACCGGTTCGTCTGGTTCGACAGCAACCATCTGAGCGGCAGCGGCCATCAGCTTTACGCCCGCTGGGTCGGCGCGACGCTGGACGGGGCCTCGGGCGCTGCCGCCGCCCAGACGGCGCAGCTGCCCCATCTCGCGCTCGCCCAGGCAGCGCGGCTGCGCGGGCTGGCGGATGCCGCACGCAGCGCGGGGACTGGCCCGGCGGACGGCATCCGCCTGTTCGCCGCGCCACTGCATGAGCGCGGGCGCTTTGCCGGCCCGGGCGGCGACGCGCGCAGCCGCACCCGGACCGATGGCGGCCTGATCGGGCTTGGCGGGCGGTTCGGCGCGGCCGAGGCCGGGCTGTCGGTCGCATGGACCCGCGCCCGGACCGCCTTTGCCGATGGCGGTGCCGCACGGGCGCGGACCCTGTCGGTGACCGGCTTTGCCGGCATCGACCTGCCGGTCGGGATGGTCGAAGCCGGCTTCACCTATGGCGCGCCGCGCCTGACCGATCTGCGCCGGCAGACCGGCCTGCCCGGCCTTGTCGCGCAGGGGCGCACGCGCGGCCGCCATCTTGCGGCGATGATCGGCTATGCTAACCGCATCGCCGCCGGGCCGTTCACGGCCGAGGTGCGCAGCCGGCTGGTCTATGAACGCATCCGGCTGGACGGGTTTGCCGAAGACGGGGCGGAGGGCCTCGCGCTCATCTATGACCGGCAGCGGCTCGCCCGCACCGGGCTTGAGTCGCGGATGGAGGCGGCGTGGCGCATCGCCGGCGGGGAGGGCGGCGGCCTGTCGGTCGCCCCGTTTGTCGAAGCGGACAGCCGGGTCAATGTTGCCGGCGGGCGGCAGACGCTGCTGTCGCAGCTGGCGGGCAATATCGCCCTGCCCGCGCAGACGGTGGCACGGGATTCGGCGCGCGACACCGTCGATCTGGGCGGCGGCATCCGGCTGGGCAGCCGCGCGGGTTTCGATCTGACGGCCCGCCATGTCCGCACGGTCGCCGGCCCGGCCCGGGGTAGCAGCCTTTGGTCGCTGGCCCTTGCCATGCGTTTCTAGAGCATTTTCAAGCCGGGCTGAATCGCCCGGCGACTCGGAAAATGCGGCAAATCAAACGCCTGGAGCGGCCTATCCGATGCAATCGGATCGAAAACCGCTCCAGAGTGTTTTCGGCCTGTGCTGGATCATCCCGCGTCCAGGACACATGCAACAAGCCGGGCTGGCTGGCTGTTGCCGGCCTGTGCCCTGCCGGATTTCGAAGGGAGGGTGCCGGGCGATCCCGCCCGGCGCCGAAAAACCTCTCAAGGATTGGGTGGCTGGCCGGCAGCGCCTGTCGCACGCAGGCACAGAACCACCAGCACGGTGAGGGCGAGGGCCGATTCCAGCACCGCGAAATAGCCCGATCCGATCAGGCCGAACCCCTGAAGAGCCAGCGGCTGCAGCGGCAATGCCAGCACGCTCGACACGATATTGGCGCTCATCGACCAGCCGGCATGGCCAAGCGCGATCAGCGCGGAGCTGAGCTGGGGGGCGGCCAGCATGATCAGCCGGGCCGCCAGCAGCCAGACGGCAAGCGCCGCTGCGCCGGCAAACGCCTCCCCGCCCAGCAGCACCACCACGTCGCGCGAAAAACCGGCGATGAGGATGACCAGCGGCAGTGCGGCCAGCATCGACAGGCCGATGCTGGTGAACAGCGCGCGGCGCAGTGGTGCGCCGCGGCCGCCATTGGCGATCAGATGGGCAAACTCGGTATAGGCGGCCTGCGCCAGAATCTGCGCGGGCTGGGCGATGATGACGGTGGCGCGCTGGGCGACCGAAAACAGCCCCGCCGCCGCCGGACCGAGGATCCAGCCCACCGCCAGCAGCGCGATGCGCGGCGACAGCTCGGCAAAGGTCGCATCGGCATTGGCGAACAGCATGAACCGCAACAGCCCGGGATTTTCCGCGCCGATGGCGGGCGCATCGGCCGGCGGAGCCTGGAACAGGCGGGCGCCGGGATCATGCTGCCGCGCGACCAGCCAGCCCATGATCCACAGGCTGGCGGATTCGGCGATCGATGCCAGCAGCCAGACGATGATGAACCCCGTCAGCCCCATGCCGAGCAGCGTCACGCCGACCGCGCCGACCAGCCGGCACAGCGGCATCACCGCATGGTGCAGGCCGAGCAGCTTGAACTGCCTGAGCAGCTGGAGATAGCCCGCCGGGGTGGTGCGCACCGCCATCACGATGGCGAGGCTGTAGGGCACGACATAATCGAGCGCCGCGCCGCCAATGCCCAGCCGGGGGGCGATCACCGGTGCCAGCACCATCCCCGCCGCGATGGCGACCGCGCCCGCGCCAAGCTCAAGCAAGGCGGTGAAGCGCATCAGCCGCCACAGCCGCGGCCGGTCGTCCTCCGCCAGTGCCGGTGCGCCATAACGCACGATCGCATGCCAGCCCGGAAAGCTGATGATGCCCCCCACCGCCAGCGCATAGCCATGGACAAGGATCAGGATGCCGTAATCCTTCGGCCCCAGCGCGCGGGCGGCGATGACCAGATAGGCGAGGCTGCAAATGCCGGCGATCGCCTTGCCGCCGAGCAGCAGGCCCAGATTGGCATAGATCCGGCCCACGACCCCGCGCGGGCGCGCGGTGTCCGTCATGCGTAAAGCGCCGTGATCGCGCGCGCCGCGCGCATGGCCGAGGGCTCGCCGGTCAGATCGAAGGTATAGGCGAACAGCTGCTCCTGCACGGCGCGGTAGCGGGCCTGATGGCTGGCAATGGCGTCATCGATGCGCGCGTCGAGATCGCCGACATCATCCAGCACCGGTCCCGCCCGCCAATGGGCGTAATTGGGGTCGCCGTCATGATCGACATGATGGGCATTGAGGAACAGGCACGGGCGGGGTTCGCGCAGAAACTCGTAAACCTGGCTGCTGACATCGCCCAGATAGATGTCGGCCGCGCGGGTATAGGTCATGTCGGTGAGCGCGCGGCTGGCGGTGTCGACATGGATGTTGGGCGCGGCCAGCCAGCGCGGATCGATCCGGCCGGGCCGGTCGATCCGCAGCCTGTCGATGGTGACGACGAACCGCCGGTGGAACAGCATGATGTGCGGCGCGAAGATCAGATTGTAGCGCCGGCTGGCGACGAAATGGTCCAGCACCGCCCGGCCCATCCGGTACCAGGACGACAGATGCGGCGACAGATGCGGGTTGTAGAGGATCGTCGGCCGCCCGTTCGCCTGCATGGGCAGGGTCGGCCGGTCGCCCCCCAATGTGTCGAACTTGGCATAGCCGGTGATGGTGATGTTCGCCGGATCGACCCCGGCTTCGGCGACCAGCCGGTCGCGGATCTTGGGCCCGGCGGCAAGGATGTGGTCGAACAGGGCCGCCGACGCGCCAAAGCCGATGGCGCGATCCCCCGCGCCATGATCGGCCAGCACCATCTTGAGCGCGTGCAGCCCGTAACGCTGCTTGAGCAGCAGCGAGGTCCGCTCGGTCACCACCAGCACGTCGAGGCTGCGGAACAGGTCGAGATTGTCGCGGTAGATGACGATCTTCCGCGCCGGCACGATCCCGCCGAGCAGCCTTTCCGCGAGGCGTGAACTGCCGCGCCGCACATCAAGCCGGACCAGCGTGAGCCGGGCCAGCCGCTCCGGCCCTGCCAGCCGCGTGATTTCCGCAACGATGGCATCGCTGCTGGCGGCGACCAGCACCTCATGGCCAAGATCCGCCAGCGCCAGCGCGATCGGCAGGCTGTGGGCGATCTGGTGAATCTGATCGTGGTTGCAGAGAAAGCCTATGCGCACGGTGCCGTTGCCATCACTGCCCTGTGTCCTGCCCGGTTCAGGCCTGTTGCCTTTGCCGTCACCTGCGGCTCACGTCCAGTTCAGCACCGGCCAGCGCCTGCGCGTCGCCAGCGCCCTGAGCTTGGCGGACGGGTTGACCGCCACGGGTTCGTCCGACCATTCGAATGTCGGCCTGTCCGACACATGGTCGGAAAAGAACCGCAGATGCACGTCGCCGCGTGCAAGGCCTTGCGCCTCCAGATGGCGCTCGACCATTTCGCGCTTGGCTTCGCCATAGCAATTGTCGCCATCGATTGCCGGGGTCAGCTGGTCATCGTGCCAGGTCGAACGGGTGCACACCAGCTCGTCGATGCCCAGCCGCCGTGCCAGCGCCTCGACGTAAAAGCCGTTGGCCGCGGTCGCCAGCAACACCCGCCGCCCCTCGGCGCGCTCGGCCGCGATGCGCTGCCGGCCTTCGGCGAAAAAGCCGTTGCGGTCCAGCCGGTCGGCAAAGCGCTCGGCCAGCGCGTGCACGGTCTGGCGCGGCACCGCCCGGCCGATCAGCAGCGCATGTTCGATCTCCTTCAGCCGCGCCCGGCTGACCAGCTTTGCCAGATAGGCCAGCATCGCCATGACGACGAGCGGGGACAGCACCAGACGCCAGCGCGCATGGTGCCATGCCATGAACAGCAGCAGCGCCGTATAGGTCGGCTGGCGGGTCAATGTCCGGTCGAGATCGAAGATCGAGATTTTGGCCGGCGCGCGATCCCCCGACGGGGTGGTCGCCGCCCCGGCAGCGCGCGCCTTCAGGATCGCATCCGCCTGCCAATAGTCCGACCATTTGTCGACATCGATGCCGGCATCGGGATCGGCCAGCGCCACCAGCTGCGCCGACAGGCCCAGCCGCCCGCCGGCCAGCGCGATGCCCTCGGGGCCGGACACGCGGCGGGTCAGCGCCTTGAACGCGAGCCTTGGCCCGAAATGCAGGAACAGGCGCAACGCCTTTTTCCGATCCTGTTCGGCCAGCGTCCACAGCTGCAACGCGTTCCAGGTGACGGGCGAGTTGAGCGCGAACAGATTGGCCCCGGTATAGCCATCGTCGCTGAACCGGAGCCAGGTGCGCTCCGCCTCCGGATAGCGCGCCAGCATCGTCGTGCGGGCGACCATGCCGACCGACAGGTCATGGGTCGACGCCCTGACCAGAAAATCGTCGACCATCTGCGTGGTGAGCAGCGGATGATCGGCGGTGGTGATCATGATCGGCCAGGGAAGCGCCGCGCGCCCCGCCAGCGCCATGATGTTGCGCGAGATGCCGGCCTGACCCGAGACCAGCGTGATGCGCGGCTCGTTCAGGACATGCGCGAGTGCGGGATCGTCGAGAAGAGTGTCGTCCTGCGCGATGATGACGATCCGGCCGACATGGCGCGACTGGAGCAGCGCCTCCACCACCCATGCGATCATCGGGCGGCCGTTGATCGGAATCAGTGCCTTGGATGCGCGGCGGAACCCGCGCGCCAGCGGGTCGATGCCCGGACGTTGCCCTGCGAGCAGGGCGACGGACCAGATCTGGTTCTGCCCCGAACTCATACTGCCTTTCGCCGTGCGGATCGAACGTGAAGCAAGGACGCGTCACCCAAGGTTGCGCTGGCCGACCGCGACGGATCGCGGCGCCCGATCCCTGAACCCGATATCATTCCGGCAATGCTTTGCAAGGCAGGCAAATCCCGGGTCCGGCAGCGACCGGAACGGGGCAGGGCAGGCGCGAATGCCGGGTGGTGCCACCGGCTGTTCACGCGGCGCGTGTGCGGCGCTGCGCCATGTTCACCGAGGAAAGTTGGTCGGGGAGAGAGGATTCGAACCTCCGGCCCCTGCCTCCCGAAGACAGTGCTCTACCAGGCTGAGCTACTCCCCGACCGGACCGGGCGGCGGACCGCCCCGGAGGCAAGGAGGGTGCCCTTAACGGGGGTTTGCGCGGGGATCAAGGGCGTCATGCGAACTTTCCGTCGCCGCGCCCAAGAAAGCGGCGCGGGGGCCGATGGAGGCGGGCGGGCGCCCCATGGTCGAGACGCCCGCCGCCGATCCGTGCCGGCCCCTGCCCAGGGTTCAGTGCGCTTTGGGGTTCAGCGCGCCTTGGGGGCGGCGGCTGCGGCGTTTTCGGGCAGGCCGCCCAGCTCGGTCACCAGCTTGGTATAGGCGTCGAGATAGGCGAGCACGATCACCTGGCCGATTTCGGTGTTCTGATAACCGCCGCCGGCCGCGCCCGCGAATCCGCCCCAGAACGCTCCGCCGCCGGCACCGAAACTGAGATCGGATTTGCGCGCATAGCCCTCAACCAGCGCTTCTTCCTCGGTGGTGCGCGCGTTGACGACCGACAGGGTGACATTGGCCTCGCTCTTGCGGACCGAAATCCCGCCCAGCAGCCCGCCGACCGCCCGTCCGCCGAGCAGCCCGCCGATCGCGCCGAGCGCGCCGCCGCCGCCCGAGTTGCGGTTGGAGCTGACAATGTCGGGCTGGAGGAAATAATCCGCCGCCTTCACCTGACCGCGCCCGAGATTCGATCCGGCCTGCAACTCGCCGGCATCGGCCATCGCGCGTTCCATGTTGCGGCTGGCCATGCTGCGCCCGCGATTGACGAGGGTGAAGCAGCCCGAACGCTGGACGAAGATCTTGATGATCGCCTCGGGGCTGCCGAGATTGAGTTCGCGCCACCACTGATTGTCCGGCTCGACGATCGCGATCGTGCCGAGCTTTTTGGTGCACACCGGGATTTCGGCGGTCTGCTTGGTCTGCATCTGCCGCGCCGACGAGCCCTTGGTGTCCTTCTTGTCGACCGCAAGCGCCGGCCCGGCCGCCAGCAGCGCCATTGCCGCCGCCGTCATCGTCATCAACTTCACCACGTCATTCCTCCCTTTCGCCCCTCAGACGTTGAACCTCGTCCTGTCGAACCCGGTCATGCCGGCACCGCTGCCGCCCGGTCGGCGCGTGGCGCGGACCCGCAGGCTGATCATCCGGTGGCGACCCCCTGTTGTTGCGCCCACGGCATAGCGCAAAGCGTCTGCCGCCGCACCGGCTTTTCCCGGGCTTTGGCAAGCGCGTCAGGCAATGCTAGGGGCGCGGGATGACCGACCTCGACAAGATCCGCAATTTCTCGATCATCGCCCATATCGACCATGGCAAGTCGACCCTTGCCGACCGGCTGATCCAACGCACCGGCGGGCTGACCGAGCGCGAAATGTCGGCGCAGGTGCTCGACAATATGGACATCGAGAAAGAGCGCGGGATCACGATCAAGGCGCAGACGGTGCGGCTGGACTGGAATGGCTATGTCCTCAACCTGATGGACACGCCGGGCCATGTCGATTTCGCCTATGAGGTGTCGCGCAGCCTGGCGGCGTGCGAGGGCGCGCTGCTGGTCGTCGATGCCGCGCAGGGCGTCGAGGCGCAGACGCTTGCCAATGTCTATCAGTCGATCGAGCATGATCATGAGATCGTGCCGGTCATCAACAAGATCGACCTCCCCGCCGCCGAGCCGGAAAAGGTCCGCGCCGAGATCGAGGAGATTATCGGCCTCGACGCGTCCGAGGCGGTGCTCGCCAGCGCCAAGTCGGGCATCGGCATTGACGAGGTGCTCGATGCGATCGTCAAGAAGATCCCGCCGCCCAAGGGCGATGCCACCGCGCCGCTGCAGGCGATGCTGGTCGACAGCTGGTATGACCCCTATCTGGGCGTCGTCATCCTTGTCCGCGTGGTCGATGGCGTCCTGAAAAAGGGCCAGCAGATCAAGTTCATGCAGGCCGGGACCACGCATCTGGTCGACCGGGTGGGCGTGTTCCGCCCCAAGATCGAGCATATGCCCGAACTCGGGCCGGGCGAGGTCGGCTTCATCACCGCGCAGATCAAGGATGTCAGCCAGGCGATGGTCGGCGACACCATCACCGACGCCAAAAAGCCTGCCGCCCAGCCGCTGCCGGGCTTCAAGGAGGTGCAGCCGGTGGTGTTTTGCGGGCTGTTCCCGGTCGATGCCAACGACTTTGAAAAGCTGCGCGAATCGATTTCCAAGCTGCGGCTGAACGATGCGTCGTTCAGCTTCGAGATGGAAACATCGGCCGCGCTCGGCTTCGGCTTTCGCTGCGGGTTTCTGGGGCTGCTGCACCTCGAGATCATTCAGGAGCGGCTGACCCGCGAATATGATCTCGACCTCATCACCACCGCGCCGAGCGTCGTCTACAAGCTCACCCTCACCAAGGCGGCGGGCGAGGCCGAGGGGCGGCAGATCGAGCTGCACAACCCCGCCGACATGCCCGATCCCAACCGCATCGCCGAGATCGAGGAGCCGTGGATCGAGGCGGTGATCTATGTCCCCGACGAATATCTGGGCGCGATCCTCAAGCTGTGTCAGGACCGGCGCGGCATCCAGAAGAACCTGACCTATGTCGGCGGCCGCGCGCAGCTGACCTATGAGCTGCCGCTCAACGAAGTCGTGTTCGATTTCTACGACCGGCTGAAATCGATCAGCCGCGGCTATGCCAGCTTCGATTACGAACAGATCGGCTACCGGCCGGGCGACCTCGTCAAGATGTCGCTCCTCGTCAATGCCGAGCCGGTCGATGCGCTGTCGATGATCGTCCACCGCAGCGCCGCCGAGGCGCGCGGCCGCCATATGTGCGAGCGGCTGAAGGATCTGATCCCGCGCCATCTGTTCAAGATTCCGATCCAGGCGGCGATCGGCGGCAAGGTGATCGCGCGCGAGACGATCGCCGCGCTGCGCAAGGACGTGACCGCCAAATGCTATGGCGGCGACATTACCCGCAAGCGCAAGCTTCTGGAAAAGCAGAAGGAAGGCAAGAAGCGCATGCGCGAATATGGCAGCGTCCAGATTCCGCAGGAAGCGTTCATCGCCGCGCTGCGCATGGGCGACGAGGGCTAGAGCGGTTTCCGATCCGATTGCATCGGATCGGCCGCTCTAGGCCTTTGATTTGGCGCATTTTCCGAGTCGCCGGGTGATCCAACCCGGCTTGAAAATGCTCTGGGGAATGTTCCAGCCGGGCTGACCGGCCCGGCGCTTCAGGCCGACGATGGAGCGGGGCGGGGCGAACCCCGGCCCCGGTCAGGGCACCGGGCTGGGTTGCGGCGCGCCGCCGCCGTCGCGGCGCTGGCGCAGCACGCGCAGATAGGTGTCGACCAGCGCCTGATTGACCTGATCCCAGCCCGACTGGGCGGCGCGGGCCAGACCCGCCTGACCGGCGGCGATGCGCGCCTCGGGATCGGCCAGATATTCGCCCAGCGCATCGGCAAACGCCTCGATCGCGCCGGGGCGGACCAGCCGGCCGGTCACGCCATCGGCCACCAGGCTTTCGCTGCCGGTCGCGCGCGCGGCGATCACCGGAATGCCGCAGGCCATCGCTTCCTGCGTCACATTGCCGAACGTCTCGGTGACGCTGGGGTTGAACAGCATGTCCATCGATGCGACCGCGCGGCCCAGATCGGCCCCGCCCTGAAAGCCGGCAAACACCGCCTGAGGCAGCCGGCGTTCGAACCAGTCGCGCGCCGGGCCGTCGCCCACCACCAGCACCTTGTGGCGCAGCTGGCGGCGCTCCAGCGCGTCGATCGTGTCGGAAAACACGTCGAGGCCCTTTTCCATCACCAGCCGGCCGAGAAAGCCGATCACGACATCGTCATCGGCGATCCCCAGCGCCTGCCGCCATTGCGGATCGCGGCGGCCGGGATGGAAGATGTCGCGGTCCACCCCCCGGCTCCAGATGCCGACATCATAGCTCATCCGCTGGCCGCGCAGGCACTGCGCCATCGAATCCGACGGCGCGACAATCGCGTCGCAGCGGCGGTAGAAACGGCGCAGCACCGCCTCGACCGCCGGTTCCATGAAGGCGAGGCCGTAATAGCGCGGATAGGTCTCGAACCGCGTATGCACCGAGGCGACGACCGCCAGATCACGGCGGCGCGCATAAGCGAGTGCGCGGTGCCCGAGAATATCGGGGGCGGACAGATGGATCAGGTTGGGCGCGAAATCGTCGAGATCGCGCCGCGCCGCCGCCGGCAGGCCGAGCGCGATCCGGTATTCGCCGCGCCCCGGCACCGGGACCGAGGCGACGCCGACCAGATCGCCGGTCGGCGGGAAGGCCGGCGTGTCGACCACCGGGGCATAGACGCGCACCTGCGCGCCCTGGCGCAGCAGATAGCCGACCAGCCGGTTGAGTGCCTGATTCGCCCCGTCGCGGACGTAATTGTAGTTTCCGCTAAACAAAGCGATGCGAAGGTCGGTGGCATTCATCCCCGCGCTGCTAGCGGGACCGGGAGAAAAAGTCACATGCCCTTCACCGCCGGCCTTTCGTTTCGCGCCGCCCTTGCCATTCTGGCGGCCATGACCGCGCTTATGCCTCCCGCCGCCGCCGCGCCCGTTCCCGCATCCGCCCGCCCGGTGGTGATCGCCCATCGCGGCGCGAGCGGCGAGCGGCCCGAACATACGCTCGCCGCCTATCAGCGCGCGATCGAACAGGGCGCCGATTTCATCGAGCCGGATCTGGTGATGACGCGGGACGGCGTGCTGGTCGCGCGCCACGAAAACGAGATTTCGGGCACCACCGATGTCGCCGAACGCCCCGAATTCGCCGCCCGCCGCACGACCCGGCGGATCGACGGGGTGGAAATGACCGGCTGGTTCACCGAAGATTTCACTCTTGCCGAGCTGAAGACGCTGCACGCGCGCGAACGGCTGCCCCGGCTCAGGCCCGGCAACACCGCCTATGCCGATGAACGCATCCCGACCTTTGCCGAGGTGGTGGCGCTGGCGCGCGCGCGCGGCGTCGGTGTTTATCCGGAGACCAAGCATCCGTCCTATTTCCGCGCCATCGGCCTGCCGCTCGAGCCGGCGATGCTCAAGGTGCTGGCCGATCATGGCTGGACGCGGGCGGGCGACCCGGTGTTCATCCAGAGCTTCGAGGTTGAAAATCTGAAGATGCTTAAGGGGATGACGGCGCTGCGCCTTGTCCAGCTGGTCGCCGGGGCGGGCGGGCCGCCCGACCGGCCGGGCGTCACCTATGCGGAGATGCTGACGCCGGCGGGGCTGAAGGAGATTGCCGGCTATGCCGCCGGCATCGGGCCGGAAAAGACGCTGGTGGTGCCGCGCGATGCTGGTGGCCGCTCGCTGCCGCCGACCCGGCTGGTCGCCGATGCCCATGCCGCCGGGCTGGTCGTCCATCCCTGGACGTTCCGGGCGGAAAACATGTTCCTCGCCGCCGAACTGCGCAGCGGCGATGCGGGCGGGGCGCATGGCCGGCTGGCCGAGGAGCTGGCGCAGTTTCTGGCCGCCGGGGTCGACGGCCTGTTCAGCGATTATCCGGCAGCCGCGGTGGCGGCTGTCGCAGCCGGGCGCTGACCGCGAAAAGGGCGAAGGCCGTCCCCGGGTGCAAGGGGGGAAAGGAACGGCCTTCGCCCAGCCATGGATCCGTCCGGTTCCTTGCCTTTGCGGCGGTTGACGGGGCCGGCGGATGAGACGGGACGGGCCGTGTCAGGGGGACGGCCCCTCCCGGTCTTGCCGCGCGGGGCGGGCGGCGGACGTCCGCCCGGCCCGCGCGGAAGCATGTGCGGTTTACGGCAGGACGACCGCGTCGATCACATGGATGACGCCGTTCGACTGCATCACATCGGCCTGGGTGACATGGGCCATGCCGCCCTTCTGGTCGGTCAGCATCACCGTGTCGCCCATCAGCGTCGCGGTGAGCGTGCCGCCATTGAGCGTCTTGACGACGGCCTTGCCGCCACCGGCCTTGATCTTGCCGACCAGATCGGCGGCGGTCACGCGGCCGGGGACGACATGATAGGTGAGCACACCGGTCAGCGCGGCCTTGTTTTCCGGCTTGAGCAGCGTTTCGACGGTGCCGGCCGGCAGCTTGGCAAAGGCGGCGTTGACGGGCGCGAACACGGTCAGCGGGCCGGGGCCCTTCAGCGCATCGACCAGGCCGGCCGCCGAAACCGCGGCGATCAGCGTGGTGTGATCCTTGGAGTTGACGGCATTTTCGGCGATCGTCTTGTTCGGATACATCGGCGCACCGCCCACGATGGGCGCGGTGTCGGCGGCGATGGCCGCACCGGCGGCGGCGAACAGGACAGCGGCGGTCGCCGCCTTCAGCATCAGCTTCATGTCAAATCCCTTTCTGGTTGTGGCCCCGTCAGGGGTTCGGGGCCACGCAGCCAGCTACGCATGGGCGGGGGCGGCGGATGCAGCGTGTCGCCAACGGCTGGTCGCTGATCGGCAACGTCTGGTCGGGATGGGGCGCGCGGAGGTGGCGTTCAGGTCGCCGCACCGGGAGTTGTTAGCTGAGAAGAACGGCACCGGGAGTTGTTAGCTGGGAAGAACGGCACCGGCCCGCGCGTTTTTGTTTGCGTCGCGGCACCAGCCCGCACCCCCTCCCGGCCTCCCATAATATACTGCCGTTGGGAGGCCGGGTGGGGGTGTGGGCCGGTGCCGCCCGCGCGCCGTCAGGCGCGCAACAGACAACCCCGCCCGTGCGGCGAAAGCCGCACCACAAGCAACGGTGAGCCGCACCACAATCACCACCCCCGCTCAGACCGCGCGCATTTCTCCCGCCATCACCACCGGGCCGCTGGGGCGGCCGCCGGGCGCGCCGCCCGGGGGTTCAAGGGTGATCGCCAGCCTGACGCCCGCGCCCAGCATCCGGCGTTCGGCCGGCGCGATCACCATCGTCGCGGCGCTCTTGTCGGGGATGACGCCCAGCGAGCGCGGCTTGCCGTCGGCGGGGATCACCCACAGCTCCGCCGCCTTGCCGCCCGCATCCATGCCGGTCGGCAGCACGGTCATCCGTCCCTCGCGCCCGTCAAAGGTGATGGCGACCAGCCCGGTGCCGCCGGCGCGCGCGGCGGGGGTGAGGGCGGCGACCATGATCGGCGCGGCGTCCTCGGCCCCGGTCTTGGGTCCGGTGGCAGCCGGGGGGGCGGACGCCGTCTGGGCGGTCGGGGCGGGCACCGGGGTCACCGGGCGCAGCACGATCACCGCCAGAAAGCTCGCGGCCAGTGCCGCCAAGGCATAGGTGGCCATCCGCCAGATGCGCGGGCCGTCGGTCCGCGCCGGGCGCGCGGCGGGCGCAGGGGGCGGCAGGCTTTCGGCGATGCGCGCCCACAGCTCGGTCGGCGGGGCCTTTTCGGGCGCGCCCATCATCGGCAGCAGCCGCGCGCGCCAGCGGTCGACCGCCAGCGCAAACCCGGCATCGCCATCGACCCGCGCCGTCGCGTCGCTCAGGCCCAGCGCGTGTTCGGCGGCCAGCAGATCATCCTCGTCGTTCACCGGCTCAGACACTCACGCAGCTTCAGCAGAGCGCGGCGGATCCGGCTCTTGACCGTGCCGAGCGGTTCGGACGACCGCTGGGCGAGTTCGGGATAGCTGGCCCCTTCCAGAAACGCGGCGCGGATCAGCCCCGCCTCGCGCCCCGGCAGATCGCCCAGACAGGCATGCAGCCGCGCGCCGTCTTCGGCCATTTCGGCCAGCGCCGCGGCATCGGGGGCGGGATCGGCGACGTCGAATGCGTCCTCGATCGGCGCCATGATCGCCCCGCCGCGCGCACGCAGCCGGTCGATCGCGCTGTTGCGTGCGATCGCCGCCAGCCAGGTGATCGGGCTGGCGCGGCTGGGGTCGAAGCGGTCGGCCCGCCGCCAGATGTTCAGATAGGCGTGCTGCAACGCCTCCTCCGCGTCATGGCCTTCGCCCAAGATACGGCAGCAGATCCCGTAAAGTTTCGCTGAACTGCGCTGATAGACTTCGTAAAAAGCGCGCCGGTCGCCCTCCGCCGCGCGGGCAAGCGCCGCCGACAGGCGTTCGCGGGCCTCGTCGGCACCCGTGCGGTAAGACGGTTTGACCAGTTCCAATCGCTGCTCCGCCGCCCCCAAGGTCGCGCCCGCGCGCAGCACTGGCGAGTCGCGCTGCACTGGTCGCCAAGCTAATCGATCCGCCCCGTTCTGCAATGGCCGGTCGCGTGGCGGCGGGGACATTTCCCACCGCGCGCAAACGCTTTATGGCCGCCCCGCACGGCGCGGGGCCGGGCCGGGGAGGGACAGGATGCAGATCGTCATTGTCGGGGCAGGGCTGGCCGGGCTGGCCGCCGCCGATGCGCTGGCCGGCGCCGGCCACCGGGTGCGGCTGATCGACAAGGCGCGCGGGCCGGGCGGGCGGATGTCGACCCGGCGGGCCGAAACCCCGCTGGGGCCGGTGCAGTTCGATCATGGCGCGCAATATTTCACCGCCCGCACCCCCGATTTCGCCGCGCAGGTCGGGGCATGGGCAGCCGCCGGCATCGTCGCGCCCTGGCCGGCGGCGGGGGCGGATGCCTTTGTCGGCGTGCCGGGGATGAACGCGCCGGTGCGCGCGCTCGCCGCCGGGCATGATGTGATCTGGTCGGCGCGCGCCGAGGCGCTGGTGCGCACCGCGGCGGGCTGGCGCGTGACCGGCGATGCCGGTGGCGCGGCGCTCGACCTTGCCGCCGATGCGGTGCTGGTCGCGGTGCCCGCCGAGCAGCAGGCGGCGCTGGTCGGCCCGCATGATCCGGCGCTGGCCGCCCCGGCGATGGCCAGCCGTTCCGCCCCATGCTGGACGGTGATGGCGGCCTTTGCCGCGCCGGTGGCCGCCCCCGACAGCTGGCGCGGGGGTGGAGCCGGTGCGGTGATCGGCTGGGCCGCGCGCAACTCGGCCAAGCCGGGGCGCACGGGGCCGGAGGCGTTCGTCATCCAGGCCAGCCCCGAATGGTCGGTCGCGCATCTGGAGGAGCCGGCCGAGACGGTCGCCGCCACGCTGATCGACGCGTTCGGCATGGCGATCGGCACGGCTTTGCCAGCGCCGGCTTATGTCACCGCGCATCGCTGGCGCTATGCGATGGCGGCGCGGCCGCCCGAACCCGGCCCGGCGGCTTTGTGGAACCCCGCGCTGCGGATCGGCGTGTGCGGCGACTGGCTGGTCGGGCCGCGCGTCGAGAGTGCCTATGTTTCGGGGCGGGCGCTGGCGGCGCTGATCGGCGGCGATCATGGTTGAGCCGCGCCGCGCCGCCGGGCTGGCCCGGATCGCCGCCTTCGCGCCCGTGATGGGCGAGGTCTATGCCGACCGGCGCAACCATGATCTTGGTCCGGTGGCGGGCGATGCGCTCGCCCGGCCCAATGTGTCGGGCCTGTCGCCCTGGCTGCGCCACCGGCTGGTGCATGAGCGCGAGGTGATCGCCGCCGCCACCGCCGATCATGGCGGCGCGGCGGAGAAATTCGTGCAGGAGGTGCTGTGGCGCGGCTATTTTCGCGGCTGGCTGGAACAGCGGCCGAGCGTCTGGCGCGCCTATGTGGCGGAGCGCGATGCCGCGCTTGCCCGGATCGAGGACAATGCCGGGCTGCGCCGCGCCTATGACGCGGCGGTGGCGGGGCGGACGGGCATTGACTGTTTCGACGCCTGGATCGCCGAGCTGACCGCCCATGGCTGGCTGCATAACCATGCGCGGATGTGGTTTGCGAGCATCTGGATCTTCACGCTGCGCCTGCCCTGGCAGCTGGGGGCCGATCTGTTCATGCGCCATCTGCTCGACGGCGATGCGGCGTCGAACACCCTGTCCTGGCGCTGGGTGGCCGGGCTGCACACGCGCGGCAAGGCCTATGCAGCGCGGGCCGAGAATATCCGCCGCTATACGGCCGGGCGGTTCGATCCGCACGGGCTGGTCGAGGATGTCGTCCCGCTTGAAGAGGCGGCCGAACATCCGCTGGTGCCGCTGCCCGCACCCGGCGGGGCGGTGGCGGCCGGCCATGCGCTGGTCGTGCATGACGGCGAAGGTCTGGCGCTTGCGCCCGACCTTGCCCATCCGCCCGCGCTGGTGATCGGCCTGTCGGCCCCCGATGCGCGCAGCCCGGGCGGCGTCGCGCCGGCGGTTGGCGATTTTGCCCGGGGGGCGGTGGCCGACATGCTCGAGCGCGCGGCAGCACGCTGGGGCTGCCCGACTGCGATGGTTACAACGCCGGCGGACCTCGCCGCTGCCGCCGCCGGGCGGCCGCTGACCGCATTCCGCCTGCCGACGGGGCCGGAGGCCGATCTCTGGGGCGACGCTCTGGCCGGGGCGGCGCTCGTCGATGATCCTTATGACTGGGCGGTCTGGCCGCTCGCCACCGCCGGCTTTTTCAAGGTCAAGCAAAAGGCCCCGCGCGCGCTCGCACCCCTTGGCCTCGATCTGGGCTGATGTCCCCCGAAATGGTGCCAAAAGGACACATGATATTCTATATCATTGATATTCAATAAGTTAATACTTGATTTACCATAAGGCTCAGTCAGCATCCTCCCGCGCGGGCTGTGGGGTAGCAGCCCGCCCAGAAAAAAGGGGAGTATTGCGTGAGCAGATTGATCATCGCCGCCATGGGCGGCGTGGCGCTTGGCGCCCTGACCATGCCGTCGGCGGCGCAGGCGCAGCTCGGCCATGTCCACACGGCCACCTGCAACCACCAGTTCGTCGAGGATAACGGGACCTACAACCCGAACAGCCTCAACAGCTTCTCCGTCCAGTCCAGCAATGGCGGCGGCGGCATGACCATCATCCTCAACGATCTGGGCGGCGTGGGCGAAGGCACCCAGGCGCGCGCGGCGTTCGAGGCGGCGGCCCGTTACTGGACCAGCCTGTTCAACGACAACATCACCATCCGGCTCGATGTGCGCTTCTCGCAGCTCGGGACCGGCATTCTCGGCTCGACGGGTTCGACCACCAACACCGTCGGCTATTCGGCGGTGCGTCAGGCGCTGATCGCCGATGCCAAATCGACCTTCGACCAGGTCGCGGTCGCCTCGCTTGCCGAAGGGCCGCTGACCTTCGCGTCGAACGAACCGGCCGGCCAGCCGATCAACCGCGAGACCCGCGTGCTTGATGCCAACAACTCGTTCGACAACAACAATCTGAACGTGAACACCGCGCAGATGAAGGCGATGGGCCTCGCCCCCGTCTATGCGGCCAACAATCCCAATGGACGCGACGGCAGTGTCAGCTTCTCGACCCTGTTCGACTGGGATTTCGATCCGACCGACGGCATTGATGCGGGCAAGATCGATTTCGTCGGCGTGGCCGCGCACGAAATCGGCCATGCGCTCGGCTTCCGCTCGGGCGTCGACACCGCCGATGTGAACGCGCTGCCGGGCGTCGCCCTGCCGGGCCGCACCGGCCTCAACAACATCGCCTGGGGCACGGTGCACGACCTGTTCCGCTACGGCACGCTCGATGGCCAGACGGTGCGTGACTGGACCGTCGCCGGCGCGCCCTGCTATTCGATCGATGGCGGGCAGAATTGTCTCGCGCTGATGTCGACCGGGCGCACGGTGGGCGATGGCCGCCAGGCCAGCCACTGGAAGGACGATGCCCTGCTCAACATCTCGCCGCCGATCGGGATCATGGACCCGACGGCGACCGGACCGGGTGGCGGCCGTCCGTTCCAGCAGGTCTCGCTGTTCGACATCATCGCGTTCGATGCGATGGGCTATGACCTGGCCGCGGTGCCTGAGCCGCAGACCTGGGCGATGATGATCCTCGGCTTCGGCTTTGTCGGGGCTGCCGTGCGCCGCCGCGTCCGGGTCGGCGTCCGCTTCGCCTGATTGCTCCGGGGGGAGGGGGTGCTGGCCGATCCGGGCTGGCACCCGACCCCGCCGGGCCAGTCGGCATCTGGATCAGGCATGAAAACGCCGCGCGGCCCGATGGTTGCGCGGCGTTTTTGTTTTTCCGGCGCGGCGGCTGGCCGGCTTATGACCTGAAGGCTTGAGTATTTTTAAGGCGGGCAGACTCACCCGGCGCCTCGGAAAATGAGGTAAATCAAAAGCCTGGAGCGGCCGATCCGATGCAGCCGGATCGGAACCGCTGTCGGCGGCGCGGCCGGAGCGCTGCGCTTCCCCGGCCCGAGCCGGCTTATTCCTGCCGGTCTGACCTGCGCGCCTTGTGTCCGCGCGCTTCGGCCAGATTGAGCCCGGCGATGACAAGCAAAAGAACGACGATCACGCCCCCCAATATTTCCATGCTTCCCCCCGTTTTGTGCCAAGAGGTTTGCATGAAAAAACGCGATGGGGAAGCGGCGGATTGAAATGCCGTGCGCTCAGCCCCAGCGATGATTGCCGAACAGCATCACCGGCCGGCCGATATGCGGTTCGCGCGTTTTGGGCGGGACATCGGCAATCTTGCGCGGCCCGCGCCACAGCTCGGCTCCGTGCGCGTTGGTCATGGTTCTTGCCTTGCGCAGCGCGCACAGATCATCGGCGGCGGCATAATCCTCGGGCACCACCAGCTGCCCGTCCGAACCCAGATGGTAGAAACGATACCAGGCCATGGTCGGTCGCTCCCCTGCAGGGGGCCGGCGGCGGGATCGCCCCGGCGGGGATCGACGCACAGCCCCCGGCCGTGGTTCCCGCCGGCGCTCCGGTTGCCGGGTCAGCCGCTGTTGCGCAGCGCGGTGGCGATGGCGTTGATCGACAGCTGGATGCCCTCGGCAATGCGCGGATCGGTTTCGCCGGCGCGGTGGCGCTTGAGCAGCTCGATCTGGAGCAGGTTGAGCGGCTCGATATAAGGCAGGCGCAGCCGGATCGACGCATCGAGCTTGGGATTGCGCGCGAGCAGCCGGGGCTGATCGGTGACGTCGAGCAGCGCGTCGCGGGTCGCAAACCACGCATCGCGGATGCGGCCGAAGATCCGCTCCGCCGCCGCGTGGTCGCCGACCAGCCCGGCATAGCGCGCCGCAATCCCCATGTCCGATTTGGCGAGCACCATTTCGAGATTGGCGAGCGTTGTCGCCATGAACGGCCACGCTGTCGCCATGTCGCGCAGAAGTGATTTATCTTCAATGTCTTGCAGTGCATGACCGACGCCGAACCAGCCCGGCAGCATCACCCGCGCCTGCGCCCAGCTGAACACCCAGGGGATGGCGCGCAGATCCTCGATCCGGTCGGATGCGGTGCGGCTGGCGGGGCGCGAGCCGATCTTGAGCGTGGCGATTTCGGCGACCGGTGTCATCTGCCGGAAGAAGCTGCGGAAATCGCCATCGTCGTAAACCAGCCCGCGATAGGCGGCAAAGGCGGTGCGCGACATGGTCGTCATCGCACCCGCAAAGCGGCGGCGGTCGGCCGCCGACAACTCCTCGGGCGCGAGCGATGTCAGCACGGTCGCCGCCGCCATCGCCTCCAGATTGGCGGCGGCGCTTTCGGCCGTGCCATATTTGGCGGCGATCACCTCGCCCTGTTCGGTGATGCGGATCCGCCCCTGCACGGTGCCGGGGGCCTGGCCGCGAATCGCGGCGAAGGACGATCCGCCGCCGCGCCCCACCGCGCCGCCCCGGCCATGGAACAGCCGCATGCCGATCCCGGCTTCGGCAAACACCGCGCACAGCGCCTCGCTCGCCTCGTGGAGCGACCAGACCGAGGTCAGATAACCGCCATCCTTGTTGCTGTCCGAATAGCCGAGCATCACCTCCTGAAAGCCGCGCGCCCGCGCCGCCGCGCCGACCGGGGGTAGCGCCAGCCATGCGCGCATGATCGCGGGGGCCGCCTCAAGGTCGGCGATGGTCTCGAACAGCGGCACCGCCATCACCGCCGGCTGCGCGCCGGGCGCGGCCAGCCCGGCTTCCTTCAGCAGCAATTGCGCCTCGAGCAGGTCGGAGACCGAACGGGTCATCGACACGATGCAGTTTTCAACCGCCGCCAGCCCGTGGCGGCGATGCGCGGCCGCCGCCGCGTCGAACACCGCCAGCTCCTTGACGGTTTCGTCCGAATATTGCGCAAAGGGCGAGCGGAGCGGGCGGGGCGAGGCCAGTTCACGGGTGAGGAGCGCGATGCGCGCCGCTTCATCCAGCGCCAGATAATCGGCCTCGACCCCGGCTGCGGCCAGCAGCTCGGCGACCACGCGTTCATGCACGGCGCTGTTCTGGCGCAGGTCGAGCGTTGCCAGATGAAAGCCGAACGTCTCGACCGCGCGGATCAGCCGGGCGAGCGCGCCGCCCCCGGCCAGCGGCCCGCCGCCCGCGCCCAGCGACCGGGCGATGGCGACCAGATCGGCGCGCAGCGCATCGGGATCGGGATAGGGCGGGGCGGCCAGCGCCGTCGCGCGCG
>NZ_JAPFGX010000025.1:0-42571 GCF_059803575.1 Sphingomonas sp. URJC2 | reverse complement strand
AATCCGCGTGGCGCTGCCGCAGCGCCCCCCGCGCCGCCCCGACCCGCCAGCCCGCCGCCGCCCGCCCCGGCCAACACGCTCGACGGCAGCTGGGATCGCAAGCTGGCGCGCGGGCTGGTGTCGCCCGATCTTGCGGTCGATCTGCACGGCCACAGCCTTGATGGCGCTTACCGCGTGCTCGATGCCGGGCTGGCCGAGGCGATTGCGCGCGGGGCGCGGGTGCTGCTGCTGGTGACCGGGCGGCCGCGCGCGCCGGGATCGGGGCGCGGGGCGATCCGTGCGGCGGTCGGCGACTGGCTGGCCGCATCGCGCCATGCCGCGGCGATTGCCGCCGTGCGCACCGCCCATCCGCGCCATGGCGGCGCGGGCGCGCTCTATATCGTGCTGCGCCGCCCGCGCGGATCGAGAATATCTTAACCCGGCTTTGTCATGACCGGCCCGGAACCTTGGGGAGGGCTGGCAGCGCGATGATGGGGCGGAAACAGTGGAGGGGATGACGCTCAAGAGCCGCGCCGTCGCCTTCGCCTTCTGTGTCGGCGCGGTCGCGTTCATCCTCGCCCTGTTCGCGGGCGCGGGGATGGGCGCGTCGGGTGCCGACCTTGCCCAGGCGATTATCATCGCCATCATCTGCGGCGCGATGAGCTGGGCCTCGGCCGAGCGCGCGGTGTCGGGCCATGCCGATGCCGTCGATGCGGCGATCGAGCGGCTGTCGCTGGCGGCCGAGGGCGATCTGGTGTCGCCCACGCCGCCGCGCGTGACGGCGGTGCTGCCCGATCTGGCCGGGGCGATGGACGGGCTGATGGCGCAGGTGCGCGCCAATCTGGATACCGTGCATCACCTTGCCATGTTCGATCCGGTGACGCGGCTGGCCAACCGCGTGCATTTCCGGCGCGAGGCGGGACGGATGCTGCGCGAGGCGGGCGATGCGCCCTGCGCGCTGTTCTTCATCGATCTCGACAAGTTCAAGGCAGTGAATGATTCCTTCGGCCATGCGCAGGGCGATCTGCTGCTGGGCAAGGTCGCCAACCGGCTGCGCACGGTGGTGGCCCCGGACGAAGGCGCGCCGCTGCGTTTTGCCACCCCGCCGCTGATCGGGCGGCTGGCGGGCGATGAGTTCACTTTGTTCGCACCGGGCGTGGGCGCGCGCGAGGAGGCGGAGAAGATCGGCCGCGCGCTGCTGTTCGCGCTGACCGAGCCGTTCGATCTCGCCGGCCAGCCGGTCGAGATCGGCGCGTCGATCGGCGTGGCGATCAGCCCGGCGCAGGGGCGGACCCTGTCCGAACTGATGCGCGCCGCCGATGCCGCCATGTATCACGCCAAGGAGCGCGGGCGCGGGCAGGTGCAGAGCTTCACCCCGATGCTGGCCGAGCGGCTGGCCGACAATAACCGGCTGGAGCGCGAGCTGCGCGATGCGCTGGGCCGGGGCGAGTTCACCTTCGTGTTCCAGCCGCAGCTTGAGCTGGCAAGCGGCCGCATCGCCGCGGTCGAGGCGCTGATGCGCTGGCACCATCCGGTCGACGGGCTGCGCGCGCCGGGCAGCTTCATTCCCCGCGCCGAGGAAAGCGGCATCATCCACGATCTGGGCGACTGGGCGCTGGAGGAGTTTGCCCGCCGCCTCGCGCACTGGCAGCGGCTGGGGGAGTGCCTGGGGCCGCATGCGAGCGGGATCGGGCGGCTGGCGGTCAATGTCAGCCCGCGCCAGATCGTGCGCCCCGATTTCTTCACCCGGCTGCGCGACGCGCTGGTGCGCCACGATGCGTCGCCCGCGCTGCTCGAGCTGGAGATCACCGAAAGCATGGCGATGCAGTGCGGCGACGAGACGCTGGCCGAGCTGGCGCGGCTGCGCGCCGAGGGCGTGACGATCGCCATCGACGATTTCGGCACCGGCTATTCGAACTTTGCCCGGTTGAAGGACATGCCGATCGACCGGGTGAAGATCGACCGCTCGCTGACCGCCGATATCGATCGCTGCGCTGCCGCGCGCACCATCGCCCAGGCGGTGACCGGGCTTGTCCACGGCCTTGGCCATGAGGTGGTGGCCGAGGGGGTGGAAACCGCCGAGCAGCTGGCGATCCTGCGCGTGATCGGCTGCGATCTTGTCCAGGGCTATGCGATTGCGCGGCCGATGCCCGAACAGGATTTTCTCGACTGGATGCGCGGCCATGCGCTCAGCCATCCGCCGGTGCCGGGGGCGTTGCCCGGATAAGGGGCAGAACCCCGCCCAAAAAACAGTGTTCGCGCGGCCTTGCGCGTGCCAAGCAGGCGGCATGATCACTGACCGTCTGTGCGCGCTCCGGTCCGGCCGGGCGCGGTCGTGCCGCCGATGACGACCATTCCGGATGCGGATGCGCCGCGCGCCGCGCGGCTGACCGATCTGGTCGCGCCCTATTTCGAACGCGCGCCGATCGCCTCGTTCCTGCTCGGCGTGTCGTCGGGCTTTCCGTTCGCCATGATCGGCGCGACGCTGACGACACGGCTTGCCCAGGCCGGGATCGACAAGAAGGAGGTGACCGCCTTCACGCTCGCGTTTCTGGTCTATAATCTGAAACCGCTCTGGGCGTGGATCGTCGACGGGGTGCGGCTGCCGCTGATCGGGCGGCTGGGCCAGCGCGTGTCCTGGCTGCTGCTGGCGGGCGCGCTGGTAATGGCCGCGGTCGTCAATCTCGGCCTTGCCGACCCCGGGGCCGGGCTGATGGCGATGGCGGTGGCGGCGATTCTGGTCGGGCTGGCGGGCGCGACCTTCGATATCGTGATCGACGCCTATCGCATCGAGCTGCTGGAGCCGCGCCAGCTCGGCACCGGCTCGGGCATGTCGCAATATGGCTGGCGGATCGGATCGGCCGGGGCGGGGGCGCTCGCGCTCTACATCGCCGCCCGGCATGGCTGGACCCCGGCCTATATCGCCTGTGCCGGTTTTGCGCTGCCGGCGATGCTCGCCGGGCTGGTGTTCGGCGAACCCCAGCGCCACCGCCCCCCGGCCGAACAGCGCGGCATGGCCCAGATCATCGCCTCCATCGTCGGACCGCTCACGGAATTCTTCCGTCGTTCCGGTGCTTTACTGGTGTTGCTGTTCATTCTGGTGCACAAGATCGGCGACACCGTTGCCAACCTGACCTTCCGGCTGCTGTTCAACGATCTCGGCTTCACCAATGATGAAATCGCCACCTATGATGTCGGCATCGGCTTCATCGCCTATCTGGTCGGCATCTTTCTGGGCGGGGTGCTGTTCGCGCGGCTGGGGCTGAAACGGTCGGTGATGATCAGCCTGGTGCTGATGGCGGTGTCCAATTTCGGCTTTGCGCTGCTCGCGCTCGCCGGCCATTCCAACTGGGGTATGGCCGCGGCCATCGGCTTTGAAAATCTGGCGAGCGGCATTGGCGGGGTGACGGTGGTCGCCTATTTCGCCGCGCTGACCGATCTGCGCTTCACCGCCAGCCAATATGCGCTGATTTCGGCCGCTGCCAGCATTGTCGGGCGGCTGGTGACGGGCACCACGGCCGGCGCGATGATCAAGGCGCTCGGCTATGTCGATTTCTATCTGCTGACGACGCTGCTCGCGCTGCCCGGCATCCTGCTGTTCTGGGCGATGATGCGCGCCGGGCTGATCGACGCGGCGATGGGCAGCGCCGGTCAGGCCGCGGACGCGAAAGCCTGACCGGGCGGGAACAAGCCCGTCCCGCCGATCATTGTCCGGTTGAGATCAACAGCCGGAGAAGCCCCGTCGTGGCGACCAGACTGGATATGGCCATCGGCCATCAGTTCCACACCAATCATTTCCAGCGCACATTGGCGAAATGGAACCGGGCGCGGCTTGGCCCCGGCATGCCCGACACCGACTGGCGGGGCGGCATGGACCGGGAGGTGCAGATGCTGCGCCTCGAAGGGGCGTTCATTGACGAGTTGCGGGCCGAAGTGGCCGATCTGGCGGCATCCGCGCCGGGCGATGCCGATGGCTTTGTCCGCTGGTTCGCGGCGCTGGCCGATGACGGGCCGGGCCAGAATCATCCGCTGTTCGGCTGGCTTGCCGACAGCGCGACCGATGGCCAGATGCGCTGGTTCCTGACGCAGGAAGCGGCCGGCGAGGCAGGGTTCGACGATCTGGTCGCGCTCACACAGGTCAAGATGCCGCCCGGCCCCAAGCTCGAGCTGGCGGAGAATTACTGGGATGAGATGGGGCGTGGCCAGATGCGCGGGGTGCATGGCCTGCTGCTGGGCGAGCTGGCGACAGCGATGGCGATCACACCCGATATCGATGCTACCGTCTGGGAATCGCTCGCCCTCGCCAATGCGATGACGGCGATGGCGACGACACGGCGCCATGCCTGGCTGTCGATCGGCGCGCTTGGCGTCGTCGAACTGACCGCACCCTGGCGCTGCACCCATGTCTCGGCGGGGCTGAAGCGGCTGGGCCATGGCCAGCGCGCCCGGCTCTATTACGATCTCCACGCCCATATCGACATCAAGCACAGCGCGGGCTGGAACGCGCATGTTCTTCACCCGCTGGTCGCCGAGGATCCGGCGCGGGCGCGGCCGATTGCCGAAGGGGCGCTGATCCGCATGGTCTGCGCCGCACGCTGTTTCGACCGCTATGCCGCCCTGCTCGAAGGCGGGGCGGAAGCAGCCTGATCCTCAGCGCGGCGGCTCGCCGTTCAGGTCGAGCGCGACCCCGGCCAGATAGAGCGAGCCGGTGATCAGCACCGGCCCGGTCAGCCCGGCGGTCGCGGCGGGCAGATCGGGCGCGGTCGCCGCGTCCAGCCCCAGTGCCTGTGCCATCGCCGCCAGCGCCTCGGGGGCATGGTGGTCATGCCCGGCGACCGGCACCGCGATCACCCGCCGCGCGACCGGGCGGAGGAGGCGCAGAAACGTCTCCGCATCCTTGTTCGCCAGCATGCCGATCACCAGGTCGAGCGGCGGCTGCCCGGCGAAATGCGCGGCGATGGCGGCGGCGGCGGACGGGTTGTGCCCGCCATCGAGCCAGGTTTCGACCCGCGCGACCGGACCATCGCCCAGCCGCTGGAGCCGGGCGGGCCAGCGCACATCGGCCAGCCCGCGCGCCAGCGCCGTATCCGCCACCGTCACCGCGCGCTGATGCCGCAGCATCGCCACCGCCAGCCCGGCATTTTCCGCCTGATGCGGCCCGGCCAGCGCCGACAGCGGCAGATTAAGCGTGCCGTGCGCATCGCGATAGGCGATCCGGTCGCCCGATATGCCGACATCCCAGTCGCGGCCCCGGCGGATGCGCCGTGCACCGCGCGCGGCGACCACCGCGTCGATGCGCGCCTCCGCTTCGTCGGGATAGGACAGGGTGACGATTCCGGTGCCGGCGCGGGCGATCCCGGCCTTTTCCCCGGCAATCTCGCCGAGCGTCGTGCCCAGAAATGCCTGATGGTCGAGGCCCAATGCCGCGATGCCGCAGATCGCGGCTTCCGCCAGCGCATTGGTCGCATCGAGCCGCCCGCCCATGCCGACTTCGATGATCGCAAGATCGGCGGGCGTGCGGGCAAAGGCGAGGAAGGCGGCCGCCGTCGTCACCTCGAAAAAGCTGGGGCCGATATCGCCGGCCGCGTCGAGCGCCTCGGCCAGCAGGGCGGCAAGCAGCGCATCGTCGATCAGCGTGCCGGCCACGCGGATGCGTTCGTTGAAGCGCACCAGATGCGGGCTGGTATAGACATGGGCGACCAGCCCCGCCGCCTCGGCCGCCGCGCGCAGCACCGCGCAGGTCGATCCCTTGCCGTTGGTGCCCGCGACATGGAACACCGGCGGCAGCCGGCGTTCCGGATGGCCGAGCCGGGCGAGCAGCGCGGCGATCCGCTCCAGTCCCAATATGTCGCGGCCCGGCGACAGCGCCGCCAGCCGGTCGAGCTGGCGCTGGACCGCCGGGTCGGCGGAGCGGGCAAAATCCATCGCCGGGACCGGTCAGGCGGTAACGGGCGGCGCCAGATAGGCGAGCAGCCGGCCCAGCGTCTCGCGCAGCTCGGCGCGCGGCACGACCATGTCGAGCATGCCATGGTCGAGCAGATATTCGGCGCGCTGGAACCCTTCGGGCAGCTTTTCACGGATCGTCTGTTCGATCACCCGCTGCCCGGCAAAGCCGATCAGCGCCCCCGGTTCTGCGATCTGGACATCGCCCAGCATCGCATAGGATGCGGTGACGCCGCCCGTGGTCGGGTCGGTCAGCACGACGATATAGGGCAGGCCCGCTTCCTTTAGCTCGGCAATCGCGGCGGTGGTGCGCGGCATCTGCATCAGCGACAAAATGCCTTCCTGCATCCGCGCGCCGCCGGCTGCGGTGAAGATGATATAGGGCCGGCGTTCGGCCACCGCCGCGCGGATGCCGGCAATGATCGCCTCGCCCACGCCCAGGCCCATCGATCCGCCCATGAAGGCGAAATCCTGCACGCCGACAATCGCCGGGCGGCCGCCGATGGTGCCGCGCGCATTGAGCAGCGCATCCGCCTCACCGGTCGTCGCGCGGGCGGCCTTGATACGGTCCGCATAGCGCTTGGAATCGCGGAAGCGCAGCGGATCTTCGGCCACGCGCGGCTGTGGCAGCAGGGTGAAGCTGCCGTCGTCGAAAATCTGCCGGAACCGCGCCCGGCCGCCGATGCGGCCATGATGGTCGCATTTTGGGCAGACCGACAGATTTTCCTCATATTCGGCGGTGAAGATCATCTGCCCGCAGCTGGGGCATTTGTGCCACAGATTGTCGGGCGTATCGCGCTTGGCGACGAAAGGCAGCGCGTTGCGGACGCGGCTCAGCCAGCTCATGCATTTTCCTCCTGACGCGCGCCGGCCAGCGCATGCGCCAGGGCCGACACGAAAGACCGGATCGCCGCCGGGGCATCGGCGCCGTGCGCCTCCACCAGCTCGACAATCGCGGATCCGATGACGACGCCGTCCGCCGTGCGGCCGATGGCGGCCGCCTGTTCGGGCGTGCGGACGCCAAAGCCGACGGCGATCGGCAGATCGGTCGCCGCCTTCAGCCGCGCGACCGCTGCGGCGACGGCATCGGGGGCGGCCTGTTGCAGCCCGGTGATGCCGGCGACCGAGACATAATAGACAAAGCCCGATGCGCCGCCGAGCACGGCGGGCAGGCGGGCGGCATCGGTGGTCGGCGTCGCCAGCCGCACCGGATGGATGCCGCGCACGCGCAGCGCCGGGCCGAGCGCGTCATCCTCTTCGGGCGGGGTATCTACGCAGATCACCCCGTCGACCCCGGCCGCGGCGGCGGCATCGGCAAACCAGTCCGCCCCGCGCGCCAGCATCGGATTGGCATAGCCCATCAGCACCAGCGGCACATCCGGGTGACGGGCGCGTAACCCCTTGGCGATGGCCAGCAGATCGGCGGTGCGGGTGCCCGCCCCCAGCGACCGCAGATTGGCCTTCTGGATCGCCGGGCCGTCGGCCATCGGATCGGTGAACGGCATGCCGAGTTCGATCACGTCCGCGCCGCCCGCGACCAGCGCGTCGAGGATCGCGGGCGTCGTCGCCGGATCGGGATCGCCGCCGGTCACGAAGGTGACGAGCGCCGCGCGCCCCTCGGCCCGGGCGCGGGCAAAGGCAGAAGCGATGCGCCCGGTCACAGCCGCGCCCCCAGCGCTTCGGCGACGGTGAAGATGTCCTTGTCGCCGCGCCCGCACATATTGGCGATGATGATCTGGTCGCGCCGCATCGTCGGCGCGACCCGGGCGACGGCGGCGATGGCATGGCTCGGCTCGAGCGCGGGGATGATGCCTTCGGTGCGGCAGACGAGCTGGAACGCGTCCAGCGCCTCGTCGTCGGTCGCGCTGTCATAGGTGACGCGGCCGATCTCGTGCAGCCAGCTATGTTCCGGCCCGATGCCCGGATAATCCAGCCCCGCCGAAATCGAATGCGCCTCGGCGATCTGGCCGTCCTCGTCCTGCAGCAGGAAGGTCTTGTTGCCATGCAGCACGCCGGGCCGCCCGCCCGCCAGGCTTGCGGCATGGGCGTCGGTCGCCAGCCCCTTGCCGGCGGCTTCCACGCCCAGCATCTTCACATCGGCATCGTCGAGAAACGGGTGGAACAGGCCGATGGCGTTCGATCCGCCGCCGATCGCCGCGACCAGCAGATCGGGCAGCCGCCCTTCGCGTTCGAGGATCTGGGCGCGCGCCTCGCGGCCGATCACCGACTGGAAATCGCGCACCAGCTCCGGATAGGGGTGCGGCCCGGCGGCGGTGCCGATGATGTAGAACGTGTCCTCGACATTGGCGACCCAGTCGCGCAGCGCCTCGTTCATCGCGTCCTTGAGCGTCCGTGCGCCGCTTTCGACCGGGCGGACCTCGGCCCCCAGCAGCTTCATCCGGAACACGTTGGGCGACTGCCGCTCGACGTCGCGCGCGCCCATATAGATGGTGCAGGGCAGGCCGAAGCGTGCGGCGACCGTCGCGGTCGCCACGCCATGCTGGCCGGCGCCGGTTTCGGCGATGATCCGCGTCTTGCCCATCCGCCGCGCGAGCAGGATCTGGCCGATGCAATTGTTGATCTTGTGCGCGCCGGTGTGGTTGAGCTCGTCGCGCTTGAAATAGATCCGCGCGCCCATGCCCTCGGGCGCGTCGGCGCGCAGCGCCTCGGTCAGCCGCTCGGCATAATAAAGCGGGCTGGGGCGGCCGACATAGTTTGCCAGCAGATCGTCGAACTCGGCGGCGAAACCGGGATCGTCCTTGGCCGCGCGATAGGCGCGTTCAAGGTCGAGGATCAGCGGCATCAGCGTTTCGGCGACATAGCGTCCACCGAACTGGCCGAAATGGCCGCGCGCGTCGGGCTGGCTTTGCAGCGAGTTTGTCCGTGTCATAGCTGGGCGACCGCTTGGAGGAAGCGGGCGATCTTGTCCACATCCTTGATCCCCGGCGCGCTTTCGACGCCCGAGGAAATATCGACCATGCGCGCCCCGGTGCGGCCCACGGCATCGGCGACATTCTCCGCATCCAGCCCGCCCGACAGCGCCCAGGCGCAGGGATGGGCAAAACCGTCGAGCAGCGCCCAGTCGAACCGCATCCCCATGCCGCCCGGCAGCGTGCCTTCGGGCGTCTTGGCATCATAGATCAGCCGTTCGGCCAGCCCCTGCCAGCCGCGCGCTTCGGCCAGATCGGCGCGGGTGCGGATCGCGATTGCGGCCCAGACCGGGCGGGCGAACCGGGCGGCGAGCGCGGCGGCGCGGGCGGGCGCGGTCTTGTGCAGCTGCAATATGTCGAGCTGCCCCGCCTCGATGGCGGCGGCGACCAGCGCATCATCGGGATCGACGAACACGCCCACACGGCCCGCGCGCCCGCCGCTGCGCGCCGCCAGCGCCGTTGCCGCGCCGAACGCCAGATGGCGCGGGCTGTGCGGATAAAAGACAAAGCCGACATGGCTCGCCCCGCCGCCAATGGCGGCATCGAGCGTTTCGGGCGTGGACAGCCCGCAAATCTTGGCGGTGACGCGCATCGCCGGCCTAGAGCGTGGCGGCGATGGCGCGGGCGGCGAGATCGGGCTCCTCCGCCCCGGTGATCGGCCGGCCGATGACGAGGATCGACGCGCCATTGTCGAGCGCCTGACGCGGCGTCACGACGCGCTTCTGGTCGCCCTTGGCCTCGGTCCCGGCCGGGCGCACCCCCGGCACGACGAAAAACCCGCCCGGCCACAGCGCGCGCGCCGCGCGCACCTCGGCCCCCGAACAGACGACGCCGTCCAGCCCCGCCTCGCGCGCAAGGGCGGTCAGCCGTTCGACCTGGCCATGGGGATCGCCGGCAATGCCGGTTTCGGCCAGGTCGGTCGCATCAAGGCTGGTGAGCACGCTCACCGCCACCACCTTGGTGCCGGTGGGGGCCGCCGCCTTGGCGTCTTCCATCATCGCCCGGCCGCCTGCGGCATGGACGGTCAGCACATGCGGGGCGAGCGGGCTGAGCGACTGCACCGCCTTGGCAACGGTGTTGGGAATGTCGTGCAGCTTGAGGTCGAGGAACACCGGCAGGCCGAGATCGGCCATGTCGCGCACCCCGGCCGGGCCGTTCGCGCAGAAAAACTCCAGCCCCAGCTTGATCCCGCCGACATGGTGGCGAACCGCCTGGGCGAGCGCATGGGCGCGGGCGAGATCGGGCGTGTCGAGCGCCACATAGACGGGGCTGGTCATGCGCCCCCCGGCGGCACGGGCGCGATGGCGACGGGCGCGACGCCAACCGATACGGGCGCGGGCTCCGGCTCAGCCGCTCCGGCCGGGGCAGCCGGCGGCGCGGCGGCCATCGCCGCCTGACCGGCATGGATCATCGCCTGCCGCCGCAGCCGCCAGCGCGCCGCCTGCCACAGCAAAAGCGGCGGCACCAGGCCGAGCAGGAAGGCGAAACCAAGCAGCACCGGCAGCTTGATATCCATCACCAGCCCGTCCCACAGCCGCACCGACACGATGGTCCAGTTGGCAAAGCTGAACAGCGCGACCGTCACGGCCAGCACGATCCAGAACAGGGTCTTCAGGAACGACATGACCCGACCCTAGAGCGCGCGCCGCCAAAGCGCCACCCCCGGCATCCGCCAAGGCGGGGCGGGCGGGCGTCGCGTGGCGGACTCAGCCGATTTCGGTGCGCAGCGCCGCGATCAGCTCCGCCACCGCCGTAAGCCGGGGGGCTTCCTCGTCCAGAATCGCGTGGAATATCTGCCGTTTCAGCGTTGCCGCCATGCCCGGCGGCAGGGCGCGCTGTGCCGGCAGGGTCGACAGCAGAATGTCGATCAGCCGGTCCGCGCCGTGCAGCCGCCCCCACAGATAGTCATTCTCGCGGTAGCCCCGGCTGAAGAACGCGCCGAAGCTGTTGAAGCGCACACCCTTGAGCGTCGCCTGCGCGCCCCCGGCACGGATCGCCACCGCATCGTCGGGCGAAATGCGGTCGACCTTGATCGGATCGAACTCGCCCCCCCAGTCGCCGTCGTTGAGCGCCAGCGTGGCGATGTCGTAAAAGGCAAAGCCCAGATAGGCGAACAGCAGATGCCGCCGCTCGGCGCGGGGAAAGGCGCTGAGCGCCGCCGACATCGCCGCATCGGCGGCCTCGTCGACCCGCTTCAGGTCGCGCGCCGCCTCCATCGCGGTCAGGAACGCATCCGGCTCGCTCGCCACCGCCGCCGCCCGCGCGGCATGGCCGGGGCCGTAAAAGCCGGTCATTTCGCGATCGAGATAGGGGGCGAGCGTCGCATAGAGCGCGGCCTCCATCGCCTCGGCCTCGCGCGGGGCGCAGCGATCCTCGTCCTGCATCACGCCCAGCCGGCGCAGCACAAAGCGCAGCCGGCGGATGCGGAACCCCAGATCATGGGCGCGGAACAGCGCGATCGCCGCCGGCGTCGCGCCGCCGCCGCGCGCGCCGATGCGGTCCAGCCCCCGGCCATGGGCGGCGCGCCACAGCGCGTCATGCGCCTGTTCGGCGGTCACGGCATCGGGGGCGAGCGACTGGGCGAGCCGGGCGAGTTCGTCGATGATACCCGCCAGCTTGGCATGGCCATAAGCGGCATAGGCATGGCCGGCCTGCCGCGCCGCGGCCTCCTGTGCGCGGGCGCGCCAGGCCGCGATCCGAGCCGGAGTCGGGCTGTCGAGGAAGAAGGTGCGCCCGAACAGCGTCTCGATCGCCTCCTCGACCTCGGATTCGAGCGATTCGATCACCCGCCGCGTGCGCTGGATGCGCTGCGAGCGGCGGTCGAGCGCCTGCAGATTGTCGCGGATCGGCTGTTCGCGCGGAATCTCGGCGAGCGCGCCCAGAATGGTCGAGAAAAACCCCGGCTGTTCGGCCGCCGTCGTGCCCAGCCGGACGCTGCGAATGCCGGGCTTGGGATCGATATAGACGAAGCGCCGGTCGATCTCGCGCCGCGCCGGGCGGTTCTTCAGCGCCTGGATCGCCGGCTGGAACGGTGCGTTCGACAGCACCGATCCGTCGATCATCACCGCCGCATCGGCCATGCCGGCCTGATGATGGCGCGGCAGCATCCGGTGCAGAAACGCCTCGCGCCCGGGCCAGTTGCGCCCGCGCGCGGCGAGCACCCGGTCCATCTCGGCCACGGTGAAGGGCGGGAAGGCCCCCGGAAAGCTGGCCGTCGCGCGCGCGGCAAAGGCAAGTTCGGCGCTTGCCCCCAGCCCGGCATCGGCGCGGTCGGAAAAGGCGAAGGTCAGCCGGTGTTCTGTCTCCACCACCTCGGCCGGGCTGTTGACGCGCAGCCGCTGCGGATGGCCGCGAAAATCGGTGACGGTGACGAACAGGTCGAGCGGCTGGCCGTCGGGCATCAGCGGCGGGCCGGCGGGCGCGGCCTCCATCGCGTCGAACGCATCGAGCAGCAGGCCGGTGAACACCTCACCGCCAAAGGGCGGTTCGAACCAGCGCGCGCGCACGAACGAGCCGAGCTTGCGCCTCACCTCGGCACGGGTCGCGGGATCGACGCTCGCCATCGCATCGCCGCTGCGGTCCGCCATCATCGCCAGCGGCAGCGCCCAGAGCTTGGAAAACCGCCCGGCGCGCGCATCGGGATCGATCAGCCGTTCGACATCGGCCGCTTCCAGCCACAGATCGGTCAGGGGATCGAGCGACTGGCCCGAACACAGCGCGCGCGCCAGGAACACGCCGTTGATCCCCCCCGCGCTCGCCCCGGCGATGATGTCGGCAAACACGGTCAGCCGCACCCCGGAATGGGTTTCGATCCGGTCGAGCAGCTGGCGGTAGATTTCGGGCGCGCCGGTCAGATAGCGGCTGTCGCAATAGGCGCGGCTGGCGCGGGCGAGGTGCCAGATCTCCTTGGTGATGCCGTGCATATAGACCGCAAGGCTGACCCCGCCATAGCAGACGAGCGCGAGGCGCAGTTCCTTTTCGCGCATCCTCAGCTCTCCTTTGGGCAGCCGGGGGTGCCGGCGGGCGTCAGCTCGGCCCAGATCGGCAGATGATCGGACGCGCGCCGCGCATGCGGGGTGCCGTGCACGCCGCAATCGACCAGATCCAGCTCCGGTCCGTACATGATCCGGTCGAGCGCGGCGATCGGCCGGCTGGCGTGAAAGCTGCGTCCGCACGGCGCAAAGGCGAAGGACTGGCCGAAATCGCGCAGACAGCCCCGGTCGCGCGTCCATTCGTTGAGATCGCCCATCGCGACGGTCGGCATCGGCGGCGCATCGGCCAGCCGGGCAAGGATCGCATGCGCCTGCCTCCGCCGCCACAGGCCCGACAGATCGAGATGCATGCCGATCACGCGCAGCTCCACGCCCCCGATCCGCAGTTCGGCGACCACCGCGCCGCGCGGTTCGAGCGCGGGGATGTGGAGCACGTCGCTGTCCAGCACCTCGACCGCGTCGCTGACCAGCAGCGCATTGCCGTGCCAGCCCATGCCGCCATTGTGCAGCGGAAAGCCGACCGCGCGGTAGCGGCTGTGATCGGCGAGCAGCGGCGCGGGCAGCGCGCTTTCCCGCTTGCCGAACCGACGGTCGGCCTCCTGCAACGCAACCACGTCCGCACCGATTTCATTCAGCACCTCGATCACCCGGTCGGGCCGGCGGCGGCGGTCGGTGCCGATGGCCTTGCGCATATTATAGCTGGCGACGCGGATGGTTACGGGCTGGTTTGAAAAGGGCTGGGTCGAAAGGGGTTGGGCCATCACCGCCCGACCCTGCCGGGGCGGGGGGTGAAAGGCAAATGGCTTTGCCCCGGCCGCGCGAGCGCCTAGACCGGCAATATGCCCAAGCCCCAGAAACGCTATGTCTGTCAGGCCTGTGGCGCGGTTTCGTCCAAATGGGCGGGGCAGTGCGCGGACTGCGGCGAATGGAACACTTTGGTCGAGGATCAGGGCGCGGTGCCTGCCAGCCCGTTTCAGGCGCGCCACAATCTGCAATCGGGCGGGCGGCGGATCGAGCTGGTCGGGCTGGATGCCGACATCCCGCTGCCGCCGCGCATGGCGACCGGCATTGCCGAGCTGGACCGTGCGCTGGGCGGCGGGTTCGTTGCCGGATCGGCGACGCTGATCGGCGGCGATCCGGGGATCGGCAAATCGACGCTGCTGCTGCAGGCCACGGCGCTGCTCGCCGGGGCGGGCCGCTCGGTCGCCTATGTGTCGGGCGAGGAAGCGGCCGATCAGGTGCGGCTGCGCGCCCGGCGGCTGGGGCTGGGCGCGGCCCCGGTCAGGCTGGCCGCCGCCACCTCGGTGCGCGACATTCTGACGACGCTGGGCGGGGACACGCCGCCCGATCTGCTGGTCATCGATTCGATCCAGACCATGCATTCCGACCTGATCGAGGGCGCCCCCGGCACCGTCAGCCAGGTGCGCGCGGCGGCGGGCGAACTGATCCGCTTTGCCAAGGAACGCGGCACCGCGCTCGTCATGGTCGGCCATGTCACCAAGGACGGATCGATCGCCGGGCCGCGCGTGCTCGAACATATGGTCGACACGGTGCTGAGCTTCGAGGGCGAGCGCAGCCACCAATATCGCATCCTGCGCGCGATCAAGAACCGGTTCGGCGGCACCGACGAGATCGGCGTGTTCGCGATGGGGCATGAGGGGCTGGAACAGGTCGCCAACCCCTCGTCGCTGTTCCTCACCCACCGCGACCGCAGCGTCAGCGGCGCGGTCGTCTTCCCCGCGCTCGAAGGCACGCGGCCGGTGCTGGTCGAGATCCAGGCGCTGACCGTGCGGCTGCAAAGCGGGGCGACGCCGCGCCGCGCCGTTGTCGGCTGGGACGGCGGGCGGCTGGCGATGATTCTGGCGGTGCTCGAAGCGCGCTGCGGTCTCAGCTTTTCGACGGCCGAGGTCTATCTGAACATCGCCGGCGGCTACCGGATCACCGATCCGGCCGCCGATCTGGCGGTGGCCGCGGCTTTGGTGTCGGCGCTGACCGACCGGCCCTTGCCCGCCGAGGCGGTGGCGTTTGGCGAGATCGCGCTGTCGGGCGAGGTTCGCCCCGTCGCCCATGCCGCGCTGCGCCTGCGCGAGGCGGCGAAGCTCGGCTTTGAACAGGCGCTGGTGCCGGGCGGCGTTGCCGGGGCGGAGGGGATCGGCCTGACCCGGTTCGGGCGGCTCGGCGGCCTCGTTGACCATCTGCTTGGCCGGGGTTAGCCGCAGGCTATGGCTGCGTTCGATGTCATCGTCCTGTTCCTGTTCGGCGCCGGCGCGGTCATGGGGGGACTGCGCGGCATCGTGCAGGAAAGCCTGTCGCTGATCGCCTGGGTGCTGGCGGTGATCGCCGTCCGCGTCGGGCACGGCGCGACCGCCGATCTGCTGACGCCGATGATCGGCAGCCGCACCGGGGCGGCGGCGGGGGCGTTTCTGCTGCTGTTCACCGGCACCTTCATGCTCGGCCGGCTGTTTGCCCGGTCGCTCGGCGCGCGCACCCGCCAGTCGCTGCTCGGCCCGTTCGACCGCGCGCTCGGCTTCGGCTTCGGCTTTCTGAAGGCGCTGCTTGCCGCCAGCCTGATGTTCCTCGTCCTCGCCTTTTTCGTCGACCTGATCGAAGGCGGGCCGCGCCAGCGCCCGGCCTGGCTGCGCGACGCGCGCACCTATCCGCTGCTCAATGCGACCAGCCGGGCGATGGTCGATTATCTGCACCGCCAGCGCGACGGGCGCGACGGGCGTGACGAGGCGGCCGCGCGCCCCTGAACCGATCATCCGCCGATCAGGGGGTGAAACCATGGCCGGTCTCGCCTAAGTCTGGGCCGATGACCGCGCCGCTCTACACCACCGAGATCCTGAGGCTGGCGGCGTCGATCCCCCATCTCGGCCGGCTGGCCGCGCCGATGGCGACGGCCGAACGCCGCGCCGTGCCGTGCGGCAGCAGCATCGCCGTCGATCTCGATCTGGGCGCTGACGGCCGGGTCGCGTCGCTGGGGATGGAGCTGTCGGCCTGTGCGCTCGGCCAGGCATCGGCCTGTCTGATGGCGCGGGCGGCGATCGGCCGCACGCCGGACGAGCTGGCGGCGGCGCGCGACAAGCTTACCGCATGGCTGGCCGGGGCGGCCGACGATCCCGGCGACTGGCCGGGGCTCGACCTGCTCGCCCGCGCGCGCGCGCATCCCGGGCGGCACGGCGCGATTCGCCTGCCGTTCGAGGCGGTGGCGGCAGCGGCCGGGGCCGCGCTCGTGGAAGGGCGGCGTTGATGGAATGGCGGGGCTGATGGAAGGGCATGGACCCGCAGGGCTGCTGCGCGACGGTGTCGTCATGCTGGGCGCGGCGCTGGTGCTGGTGCTCGTCTTCCGGCGGCTGGGGCTGGGGGCGGTACTCGGCTATCTGGTCGCCGGGGCGCTGATCGGGCCGCAGGGGCTGGCGCTGGTCGGCGATGCGCAGGCCAAGCTCGGCATTGCCGAACTGGGCATCGCGCTGCTGCTGTTTCTGGTCGGGCTGGAGCTTTCGCCGCAGCGGCTGTGGCGGCTGCGGCGCGACATTTTCGGCTTCGGGCTGGCGCAGGTGGTGCTGTGCGGGATCGCGCTGGCGCTGTTCATCTATCTGGCGACCGGGCTGAGCCTTGCCGCCGCCATCGCCATCGGCCTGCCGCTTGCGCTGTCCTCGACCGCGCAGGTGCTGCCGATGCTCGAATCGGCGGGGCGGCTGCGCACCCCCTTTGGCGAGCGCGCCTTTTCGGTGCTGCTGTTTCAGGATCTGTCGATCGTCCCGCTGATCACCATCGTCGCGGCGCTGTCGCGCGCACCCGCGCCCGCCGATGCGCCGCCCGGCTGGCTGCTCGGCCTGTCGACCGTGGGCGCGATTGCCGCGCTGGTGCTTGCCGGGCGCTATGTCCTCAACCCGCTGTTCCGGCTGATCGGCGGGCTGGGCGAGCGCGAGCTGTTCGTCGCCGCCGGGCTGTTCGCGGTGCTGGGCAGCGCGGCGGCGATGCAGGCGCTCGGCCTGTCGGCGGCGCTCGGCGCGTTCATCGCCGGGGTAATGCTCGCCGATTCGCCCTATCGGCACGAGCTGGAGGCCGATGTCGATCCGTTCCGCTCGATCCTGCTCGGCCTGTTCTTCATCGCCGTTGGCATGCTGCTCGATCTGGGCGCGATCATCGCCCGGCCGCTGATGGTGCTGACCATCGCGACCGGGCTGATCGCGATCAAGACGGCGGTGATCTGCCTGCTCGCGCGCGGCTTCGGCATGGCCTGGCGGCAGGCGCTGGGCATGGGCCTGCTGCTGAGCCAGGGGGGCGAGTTCGGCTTTGTGCTGTTCGCGCAGGCGCAGGCGGCGCTGCTGATCGCGCCCGAGGCGGCGAGCCTGTTCAGCGCCGTCGTCACCCTGTCCATGGCCTCGACGCCGTTCCTGATGATGCTCGGCCGGCGGTTCCGCGAGGCCCCGGCCGACCGCAGCGATCTGGCCGGGCCGCAGGCGGATGGCGCGCGCGCCATCGTCGTCGGCTGGGGCCGGTTCGGCCAGACGGTCGGCCAGATGCTCGCCGCGCAGGGCCTGTCGGTGACGATGATCGACCGCAAGGCCAGCCAGATCGACACCAGCATCGCCTTTGGCGTGAAGGTCTATTTCGGCGACGGCACCCGGCTCGATCTGCTGCGCCTTGCCGGCGCGGCGGATGCGCAGCTGATCCTGTTCTGCATCGATGGCGGGCAGCTCGATACCGCGCAGATGCAGGTCATCGCCCATGCCTTTCCCGGCGCGCAGATCTTCGTCCGCGCGTTCGACCGGCGACAGATGATGCGCCTGCACGACGCGCCGATCGCCGGCGCGGTGCGCGAAGTATATGAATCGGCGATTGCCATGGCGCGCGAGGCGATGGTCGCGCTCGAGATCGACAGTGACGAGATCGACCGGGCGGAGCAGCATTACCGCGATGTCGATGGCCGGCGGCTGGCCGAACAGGCGCGCACCGGCGACATCCATGCCGCCGACGATATCATGATCCGGATGGACGGATCGGATGCGGCCACCGCCGCCGACGCGCCGATCCCGGCGGAAAGCGGGTGAGGGGCTGAATGGCACGGCGCGGCGCGGCAGGATCCGGGGGGCTGGCGGTGCGGCTGGCCGCGCTGTCGGCGGCGCTCGCCATCGCCGCCGGGGCGTTCGGCGCGCATGGCGCGGCGGGCAAGGCCGCCGAATGGCTGCGCACCGGATCGGCCTATCAGCTCGCCCATGCGCTGGCCGTCATCCTGCTCGCCCGCATGCCCGGGGCGCGCGGGGCACCGGTCTGGGCGCTGTTCATCGGCGCGACGGTGTTTGCGCTCACCCTTTACGCGATGGCGCTGGGCGCGCCGCGCTGGCTGGGCGCGGTCACGCCCATTGGCGGCGCGCTGATGATCCTTGGCTGGATCATGGTCGCCTGGCGGGTGCGTTAGAGCGCTCGGCTGGCGTCCAGAAAAGCGGCGATCTCGGCCAGCGTCACATCGGGGTCGACATAGGCCGCGCCCACCCCGCGCGCGAGGATGAAGGGCACGCGCCCGCCGGCCTTTTTCTTGTCATGCGCCATATGCGCGGCCAGCGTCGCGCCCGACGCATCGATCCCGGCCGATGCAAGGTCGAACGGCAGGCCGCAGGCGCGCAGATGCGCGGCAATGCGCGCGGCGTCTGCGGGCGGGCAGCGGCCGGTCGCGGCTGAAAAGCCGAAGGCAAGCGCCATCCCCGCCGCCACCGCCTCGCCGTGCAGCAGCCGGTCGGAAAAGCCGGTTTCGGCCTCCAGCGCATGGCCGAAGGTGTGGCCGAGATTGAGGAGCGCGCGGCGGCCGCTCGTTTCGCGCTCATCCTCGGCGACGATGCGCGCCTTGGCGCTGACGCTGGTGGCAATCGCATGGACGCGCGCATCGCCATCGCCGGCAAGCAGCGCCGCGCCATGCGCTTCGCACCAGTCGAAAAACGCCGGATCGTCGATCAGCCCATATTTGACGACCTCGGCATAGCCTGCCGCCAGCTGGCGCGGCGGCAGCGTGTCGAGCGCCAGCGGATCGATCAGCACCAGCGCCGGCTGATAGAATGCGCCGACCAGATTCTTGCCCGCGCCGGTGTTGATCGCCGTCTTGCCGCCGACCGAGCTGTCGACCTGGGCGAGCAGCGTCGTCGGGATCTGCACAAAGCCGATGCCGCGCTTGACGATGGCGGCGGCAAAGCCTGCAAGGTCGCCGATCACCCCGCCGCCAAGCGCGACGATATGTTCGCCCCGCTCCACCTCCAGCGCCAGCAGCCGGTCGCACAGAGCCGCCAGCTGCGCCCAGCTTTTGGTCGCTTCGCCCGCCGGCAGGATGATCGGCTCGATCCCCGGACAGGCAAGGCGCGGCAGCTGGGTCGCGGCCACCTCGCTGTCGGTGACGACGATGGTGCGCCCGCGCAGATAGGGGGCCAGCAGATCGCCCGCCCGCGCCAGCCCGCCCGCTTCGATCACGATGTCATAGCTGCGCTCGCCCAGGGCGACGGGAATGCGGATCATGCGTTCAGGGCCTTCAGGATCGCGCGCACCGTCTGCTGGTGCGGGGCGGCGTTGCTGCGGATGCGGATCGGGGCGAGCGCATAGACCGGGTTGCGCTCGGCGGCCAGCGCGGTCAGCACGGTGCGCGGATCGCGGCCCTTGAGCAGCGGGCGGGTGTCGCGCCGCTTCACCCGCGCGACCAGCGTGTCGACATCGGCATCGAGCCAGATGGCAATCGCCTTGTCGAGGATCAGCGCGCGGGTGGCGGCGTTCATGAACGCGCCGCCGCCGGTTGCGATCACCTTGGGCGTGCCGTCGATCAGCCGGGCGATCACCCGGCGTTCGCCGTCGCGGAAATAAGGCTCGCCATAGCGTTCGAAGATTTCGGTGATCGGCATGCCCGCGGCCGCGACGATTTCGTCATCGGCATCGACAAAGGGCAGGTTCAGCCGCTGCGCCAGCCGCCGCCCGACCGTCGATTTGCCGACCCCCATCAGCCCGATCAGCACGATCGGCCGGTCGATGCGCGCGGGCGCGGCTGCGCCACGGGCGGGGCGGGCAGGGGCAGGCGGGGCGGGATCGGCGGCCACAGACAGTCGCTAACCCCCCGGCCGCCCGCTGCCAAGCGGTCAGCTGGTCTTCATGCACTGGCCGGGGTCGCTGCGCGCGAACTCGCGGCAGTTCCACAGCATTTTTTCAAACCCGTTTGAGCGGTTGCGCAGATAGGAAAAGGACAGGGCCTGTTGCGCCGCACCCTCGACCGGGAAGGCGCGCGGGGCCTTGCCGGCGTCGGTCCAGGCCATGAATTTGCAGAAGGCGCGTTCGCCACAGGCCGACAAGGCGAGTGCCGGCAGGCTGGCCGGCGACACGCCGCGGTCGAGCACGACGACAAAGGCGTCGCCGCCCGGCGAGACGATGTCGAGCGTGCGCGCGCCGCGGCGGTTAAGCTCCAGCGGCGGGCCTGCCGCTTCGGCCAGCGCCGCATCGTCCGCGCCGCGATGCGCGGGCGAGATGGCGGCGATCAGCGGGATCACCGCTTCGGACCCGCCATGGCCGCCGCGAAACGCGCCTGGGGTGCCCCACCAGCCGCTCCAGCGGAAGAACAAATGGCTGCCGACCGCCGTCACCTTGTCGAGCGAGGCGCTCCAGTACGGCACCACCCAGTTGGTGTGATAATGGGTGGCATGGCCGACCGGCCGGTAGACGCGGCCGTCAAGCGCCGCGGCCGCAATCTCGCGCGCCCGCGCCCAGATGGCCGGGGCCGGACGGCGGGCAAGCGCGCCGTCGCAGGTGAAGGTGAACTGGCACCCGGTCGTCCGTTCCGATCCCTGGAACACGACGCCGCACACCGTCTTGGGAAAGGCGGGGTGGCGCAGCCGGTTGATCACCACCTGGGCGACCGCGCGCATCGCGTCATCGCCCTCGGCCGAAGCCTCGTAATAGGCCGCCGCCGCCAGACAGTCGACCGAGCGGGCGAGCATCTCCGCCTCTCCCTTCAGCCGGAAGGGGCGCGCGGCGGGGTTGGGCGCGGTCGAAAACGGCACCCGCGCATTGGCGGCAACGGCATCGGCGGGGCTGAGCGCACGATAGGCGAGCGGCTCGACCGGTGGGGCGGGCAGGGCGGGCGCCGCCATGGTCTGCACCGCCGCGACTGCCGGGCGCGCGGGCGCGGAGGGGCGGCCGGCGCTCCGGCTGGCGAGTGTCGCTGCGCCAAGGGCCAGCAACACGGTCGCCGCAGCCAGCAGATCATGCCGGCCCGGCAGATGATGCGCGATCTTCATGCCACCCTCACACCCAGGGGAGCGCGGCCATAGCATGGCCGGGCCAGCCTGTCAGGGCCGGGGGCGGGCGCTGTCCCGAACCGGGATGGGTGCGCGCCGGTGCCGCCCCCGCGTGACCGGCTTTCCGCTTACGCCTCGGGCAGGAAGTCCGGCACCGACAGATAGCGCTCACCCGTGTCATAGTTGAACCCCAGAACGCGCGCGCCGGGCGCGAGTTCGGGGAGCTTCTGGGCGATGGCGGCGAGCGTCGCGCCCGAGCTGATGCCGACCAGCATCCCTTCCTCGCGCGCCGCGCGCCGCGCCATGTCCTTGGCGTCGGCGGGATCGACCTGAATCACGCCGTCAATCGCCTGGGTGTGGAGGTTGGCGGGGATGAAGCCCGCGCCAATGCCCTGGATCGGGTGCGGGGCGGGCTGGCCGCCCGAAATCACCGGCGACAGCGTCGGTTCGACCGCATAGACCTTGAGCGCCGGCCAGTGGCGCTTCAGCTCTTCCGCGCAGCCGGTGATATGGCCGCCGGTGCCGACGCCGGTGATCAGCACATCGACCGGCTGGTCGGCGAAATCGGCCAGGATTTCGGCCGAGGTCGTGCGCACATGCACGTCGATATTGGCCGGGTTTTCGAACTGCTGCGGCATCCATGCGCCGGGCGTGCGCTCGACCAGCTCGATCGCGCGCTCGATTGCGCCCTTCATGCCCTTTTCGCGCGGCGTCAGGTCGAAGGTCGCGCCATAAGCCAGCATCAGCCGCCGCCGTTCAAGCGACATGCTTTCGGGCATCACCAGCACCAGCCTATAGCCCTTGACCGCCGCGACCATGGCAAGGCCGATGCCGGTATTGCCCGATGTCGGCTCGACAATCGTGCCGCCGGGCTTGAGCGCGCCCGAGCGTTCGGCATCCTCGATCATCGCCAGCGCGATCCGGTCCTTGATCGACCCGCCCGGATTGGTGCGTTCCGACTTGATCCACACCTCTGCCCCGGGGAACAGCCGCTGCATGCGGACATGCGGGGTGTTGCCGACGGTCTCGAGGATCGACTGGGCCTTCATGCGGGCATCTCCTGGCTGGGCGCGCCGTCGCGCCGGGGTTCGGGCGGTGCGAAGCTCCGCGCGCCCTTGATCTCGGGGAACAGATAATACCAGATCGCGGCCACTGCCACCGCGCCGACGCCGCCAAACACCACCGCGCCGACCGCGCCGAGCAGTGCGGCGGCAAAGCCGGATTGCAGCTCGCCCAGCTCGTTCGAGGCGGAAATCGCCAGCCCCGACACCGCCGACACCCGGCCGCGCATCGCATCGGGGGTGTGCAGCTGGACGAGCGAGGAGCGGACATAGACCGACAGCATGTCGAACCCGCCAAGCGCCACCAGCGCGGCAAGCGACAGCACCATGGACTGGGACAGGCCGAAAATTATGGTCGCCCCGCCAAAGCCGGCGACGGCGAGCAGCATCTTGATCCCGACATTGGCGTGAAGCGGCCGGATCGCGAACCACAGGGCGACCGTCGCCGCGCCCACCGCCGGGGCGGCGCGCAGCTGGCCCAGCCCTTCGGGACCGACATGCAATATGTCGCGCGCATAGACGGGCAGCAGCGCGGTCGCCCCGCCGAGCAGCACGGCGAACAGATCGAGCGTGATCGCGCCGAGCAGGAAGCGGTGGCCGCGCACATAGGTCAGGCCGTCGACCATCTGGCGCAGCGGATGGGCATGGCCGGCAATGGGCGGCGGCACCACCCGCCGGATCGGCGTCAGCGCCACCATCGCAATGCCCATGCAGGCCGCGCACAGCCAATAGGGCAGCGCCGGATCGGCGGCATAGAGGAACCCGCCCAGCGCCGGGCCGCCGACCGAGGCGCTCTGCCAGGCAATCGAGCTCATCGCGATGGCGCGCGGCAGCAGCGCGGGCGGCACGATATTGGGCGCAATCGCCGCCATTGACGGGCCGACAAACACCCGCGCCACGCCGTGCAGCGCCGCGAGCGCGAACAGCAACGGCAGGTTGAGCCAGTCCGCCGAGGTGGCGATGCCCAGCATCAGCGCGATCGACAGGTCGATGCCATTGGCGATGCGCGCGACCAGCCGGCGTTCATAGCGGTCGGCCACCCAGCCCGCGACCGGGGTGAGCAGCGCCAGCGGCACGAACTGGACAAGGCCGAGCAGGCCGAGCTGGAACGCCGCTTCGCGCGGGGTCATCCCGTAATCGGTGCGCGCGACGTCATAGACCTGCCAGCCGATGACGACGACCATCGCCATCGTCGCCAGAACCGCCGAGAAGCGGGCGATCCAGAACAGCCGGAAATCGCGGATGGCCAGCGGCGAGCGGGGGGTGGCAGGATCGGACACGGCCGTCTCTCTAGGCGGGCGGGGCGGCGGGCCGCAAGCGGTGCCGGCTTTGCCCCGCCCAATCCAGACTATGCTCCCGCCGCCGGCCCCGCTGCTGGCAGGCGATTGGCCGCGCTCAGCACCGCGCGGACGCTGGCGGTGGCGACATCGGCGTCGATGCCGATGCCGAACCAGCTCGTCCCGTCGGCCGCGCGGCATTCGACATAGGCGGCGGCCTGTGCGTCGGCACCATGGCCGATGGCATGTTCGACATAGTCGGCGACGTCGAAATCGACCCCGCACGCCGCGCGCAAAGCGTCGAGCACCGAGGAGATCAGGCCATTGCCCCGGCCGCTGACCGAGCGTTCGGCCCCGTCCACCGCCAGCCGCCCGGCAAAGATGCGCTGCGCGCGCTCGGCCGGGCCGGTGCGCTCGGCGCTTTCCTGATACTCGACCAGCGCGAACCGCCCGCCGCCATCCAGCAAATAGGTCTGGCGGAACAGCTGCCAGATATCCTCGGCATCCAGCTCGCGGCTGGTGGCGTCGGCCATTGCCTGGACATGGCGGCTGAACTCGGCCTGCATCCTTTTGGGCAGTTTCAGCCCCTTGTCCTGTTCGAGCACCCAGGCGACGCCGCCCTTGCCCGACTGGGAGTTGACGCGGATCACCGCTTCATAGGAGCGGCCGAGATCGGCCGGATCGATGGGCAGATAGGGCACGTTCCACAGCTGGTCGTTGCGCGCCGCCTGCGCCGCGAACCCTTTTTTGATCGCATCCTGATGGCTGCCCGAAAAGGCGGTGAACACCAGATCGCCGGCATAGGGGTGGCGCGGGTGGACGGGCAGGCGGTTGCAATATTCAACCGTGCGGATCACCTCGTCGATATTTGAAAAATCCAGTTCCGGATCAATGCCCTGAGTGTAAAGGTTGAGCGCCAGTGTGACGAGATCGACATTGCCGGTGCGCTCGCCATTGCCGAACAGACAGCCTTCGACCCGGTCCGCCCCGGCCATCAGCGCCAGTTCGGCGGCGGCGACGCCGGTGCCCCGGTCATTGTGCGGATGGACGCTGATGACGACGCTGTCGCGCCGGCTGATATGGCGGCAGAACCATTCGACCTGATCGGCATAGACATTGGGACCGGCTGCCTCGACCGTCGCCGGCAGGTTGAGGATCAGCGGCCGCTCGGGCGTGGGGCGGAGAATGTCGATCACCGCCTCGCACACCTCGAGCGAGAAATCGAGTTCGGCGGTCGAGAAGGTTTCGGGGCTGTATTCGAACCGCCAGTCGGTGCCGGGACGCCTGCCGGCCTCGTCGCGCAGGATCGACGCGCCCTCGACGGCAATCGCCTTCACCCCCGCCCGGTCCAGCCCGAACACGATCTGCCGCCAGGCCGGCGACACGGCGTTGTAGAGATGGACGATGGCGCGGTGCGCGCCGTCCAGCGCATCGAAGCTGCGCGTGATCAGGTCGCGCCGCGACTGGGTGAGCACCTGCACGGTCACATCCTCGGGCACGCGGCCCGAGCGGACGAGATCGGCGATGAAATCGAACTCGGTCGCCCCGGCCGAGGGGAATCCGACCTCGATCTCCTTCAGCCCGACCCGTACCAGCAGGTCGAAGAAGCGGGTTTTCTTTTCCGCATCCATCGGGTCGGCGAGCGCCTGATTGCCGTCGCGCATGTCGGTCGACAGCCAGCGCGGGGCGCGGGTGATGGTGCGGCCCGGCCATTGCCGGTCGGGCAGATTGATGGCGGGGAAGGGACGGTATTTGACAGACGGGTCGCGCAGCATGGTCGGTGTCGCTCTCGGGCGGGAGGGGCGGGGAAATGTCCCTTAGGCGCGAGGGCGGCCGCAGCCGCAGCGAAGGGCGCGCCTAAGGGCGCGTAAGTCGCAGCAGAAGGCCGGCGCGGATCATTTCCGCTCTATAGAAGGGAATGAGCGACCGCGCAAACCCTGTCCAACTCGCCGCCCAACTCCCCGCCCGGTGGCCAAAGCGATGATCCAGCTCAGCTATATCAGCACCGCCCGCCAGCCGGTCGAGCCCGGTCTGGTCGACGCGATCCTCGCCGCCTCGCGCCGCAACAATCCCAAGGCCGGGCTGACCGGGCTGTTGCTGTTCAACGGCCGCCGGTTCCTGCAGGTGATCGAGGGCGAGGCGGAGGCGGTGCGCACCACCTATCAGCGTATCGCCGCCGATCCCCGCCATTTCGCGATGGTGCGGCTGGGCGAGCGCGAGATCGACAGCCGCGATTTCGGCGACTGGGACATGGCCTATCGCGAAATCGCCGCCGGCGGCGATCTGGCGGCACTGGCCGAGAAGATGACCGGCAGCGCATCGGCGACGGTGCGGGCGCTGTTCACCAGCTACGCGGCGATCTGAGAGACTGCCCGGGAAGAACGGCAGCGGGAGTTGTCAGCTGGGAAGAACGGCACCGGCCCGCACCCCCACCCGGCCTCCCAACGGCAGGATACGCTATGGGAGGCCGGGTGGGGGTGCGGGCCGGTGCCGCCCCCGCGCCGTGAGGCGCGCAACAGACAAACCCGGCGTAAGCCGCGCCGCAGCTATCAGCCCTGCTTTTCGAACGCCACGCTGATGTCGAGCGTCACCGCGTCGCCGACCGGGCCGAGCGCATAGGTCATGCCGAACTCGGAGCGCTTGATCACCGCTTCGGCCTGAAAGCCGATGGTCGCCTTGCGCGACATCGGGTTGACGCCCGCACCGGTGAACCGCGCCGCGAGCGTGACCGGGCGGGTGACGCCGCGGATCGTCAGCTCGCCCTCGATCCGCGCCTTGGTGCGGTCGGCCGCATCGGGGATGATCCGGGTCGACACGAACCGCGCGCCGGGATGGCGGGCAGCGTCGAAGAAATCGGTGCCCAGCATATGTTCGGTCAGCTTGGCGCTGGCATTGACCAGCCCGGTCAGTGGCACGTCAATCGCGACCTTGGCCTGTTCGGGGCGCGCCGGATCGATGTCGAGCGTGCCCGTCGCGTTGCCGAAAATGCCGAAATAATCGTTGAACCCGAAATGGTTGACCGAATAGCCGATCAGCGTGTGCGACGGATCGGTGGCATAGCGGCCGGGCGCGACGCGCGACGGATCGACCGCGCCGGGCGTGGCAGGGGCGGTCTGGGCGACGGCAGTGAGGCCGGTGGCGAAGGATCCGCCCAGCACGGGCAGGGCAAGCAGCATGGCGGCGGCAGGGGCAAGGCGCGTCATCGGTGGTCCTCCCGGATCAGGCTTGTGGGTCGCCCGGCCGGTTGAGCGGCGGGCGACCCGGCATGTCGGGGGTGGTGCGGCGCGGTTCAAGCCCCGCGGGCGCGTCAGTTGCGGCTTTTGTCGACCAGCTTGTTCGCGCCGATCCACGGCATCATCGCGCGCAGCTCCGCCCCGACCTTTTCGATCGGATGCGCGGCCGCCCGCTTGCGCGCCGCCTTCAGCTCGGGCTGGCCGGCGCGGTTGTCGAGCACGAAGCGGCTGACGAAGCGCCCGGCCTGAATATCCTCGAGCACGCGCTTCATCTCGCGCTTGGTCTCGTCGGTGATGATGCGCGGGCCGGTGGTGATGTCGCCATATTCGGCGGTGTTGGAAATCGAATAGCGCATGTTGGCGATGCCGCCTTCATACATCAGGTCGACGATCAGCTTCACTTCGTGCAGGCACTCGAAATAGGCCATTTCGGGCGCGTATCCGGCCTCGACCAGCGTTTCGAAGCCGGCGGTGATGAGGTGGCTCAGCCCGCCGCACAGCACCGCCTGCTCGCCGAACAGGTCGGTCTCGCATTCCTCGCGGAAGTTGGTTTCGATCACGCCCGAGCGGCCGCCGCCAATCGCCGAGGCATAAGCAAGCGCCAGATCATGCGCATTGCCCGAGGCGTCCTGATGCACCGCCATCAGGCACGGCACGCCGCCGCCCTTCAGATATTCGGACCGCACCGTATGGCCCGGCCCCTTGGGCGCGATCATGATCACGTCCAGATCGGCGCGCGGCTCGATCAGCCCGAAATGGATGTTGAGCCCGTGCGCAAAGGCAAGGGCCGCCCCCTGCTTCATATTGGGGGCAAGATCCTCGGCATAGATTGCGGCCTGATGCTCGTCGGGGGCGAGGATCATGATCAGATCGGCCCAGCGCGCGGCTTCGGCATTGGCGAGCACCTTGAAGCCCGCAGCCTCGGCCTTGGCGGCGGTGGCGGAGCCGGGGCGCAGCGCGACCGCGACTTCGGCGACCCCTGAATCGCGCAGATTCTGGGCATGGGCATGGCCCTGGCTGCCATAGCCGAGGACGGCGATCTTCCGGCCCTTGACCAGCCCGATATCCGCATCCCGGTCATAATAAACGCGCATTCCGATTGACCCCTTTCCATGTGCGCGGACCGGCCATCAGCGGCGCGGCCCGCAATCCTGTTGCGTGATGACCCTAGACCGCCTCGCGGCCGCGCGCGATGGCAACGACGCCGGTGCGTGCCACCTCGACCAGCCCGACCTCGCGCATCAGGGCGATGAACGTGTCGACCTTTTCCGACGATCCGGTGACTTCGAACACGAAGCTGCCGGTCGTCGCATCGACCACGCGGGCGCGGTAGACATCGGCCAGGCGCAGCGCCTCGATGCGCTGATCGCCCTGACCCGCGACCTTGACCAGCGCCAGCTCGCGCTCGACATGCGGGCCAAGCTCGGTCAGGTCGGTGACCTTGTGCACCGGCACCAGCCGGTCGAGCTGGGCGATGATCTGTTCGATCACCGGCGGCGCGCCGCACGTCACGATGGTGATGCGGCTGATGCTTTCATCCTCGGTCACATCGGCGACCGTCAGGCTTTCGATGTTGTAGCCCCGGGCGGAAAACATGCCGGCGATGCGGGCAAGGATGCCCGCTTCATTGTCGACGGTCACGGACAAAGTGTGGCGCTCGCGCGCGGCTTCTTTCAGGCGCATCGTCTTACACCAGGGCCTTGGCTTCGTCGTCCATCTCGCCGGACACTTCGGCCTGGTCGAGCAGCATGTCGGTATGGGCGGCCCCCGACGGGATCATCGGGAAGCAATTGGCAAGCTTGGCCACCCGGCAATCGACCATCACCGGCCCGTCATGGGCGAGCATGTCGGCAATGCCGTCGTCCAGTTCGTCGCGCGTTTCGATGCGGATGCCCTTCCAGCCATAGGCTTCGGCCAGCTTCACGAAATCGGGCAGTGCGTCCGAATAGCTTTCGGCATGGCGGCCGCCATAGGTCAGGTCCTGCCACTGGCGCACCATGCCCATATATTCATTGTTGAGGATGAACACCTTGACCGGCAGACGATACTGGGTCGCGGTCGCCAGTTCCTGGATGTTCATCTGGATCGATGCCTCGCCGGCAATGTCGATGACGAGCGCGCCCGGATGGCCGATCTGCGCGCCGATGGCGGCGGGCAGGCCATAGCCCATGGTGCCCAGCCCGCCCGAGGTCAGCCATTTGTTGGGCGCTTCGAACCCGAAATGCTGCGCCGCCCACATCTGGTGCTGGCCGACCTCGGTCGACACGATCGGCGCCTTGTCGCGCGTCGCCTCCCACAGCGCGCGGATCGCGCGCTGCGGCATGATTTCCGGCCCGTCCTCGCGAAAGCCAAGGCACTGGCGCGCGCGCCAGCCATCGATCTCCGCCCACCAGCCGGACAGGTCGGGGCGGGGGTGCTGCCGCGCCTTCCACACCCTGACCATGTCCTCAAGCGCGCGGCCGACATCGGCGACGATGCCCAGATCGACCCTGACCGTCTTGTTGATCGACGACCGGTCGATATCGACATGGATCTTGCGCGACCCGGGGCTGAACGCATCCAGCCGCCCGGTCACCCGGTCGTCGAACCGCGCGCCGAGGCAGACCATCACATCGGCGCGGTTCATCGCCATATTGGCTTCATAGGTGCCGTGCATGCCGAGCATGCCCAGAAACTGCGGGTCGCTGGCCGGATAGGCGCCCAGCCCCATCAGCGTCGAGGTGACGGGCGCGCCGGTGATCCGCGCCAGTTCGCGCAGCAGCTGGCTCGCCCCCGGCCCGGCATTGATGATGCCGCCGCCGGTATAGAGGATCGGCCGCTCCGCCGCCGCCAGCATGTCGATTGCCGCTTCGATCTTTGCCGGTTCGGCCTTGACCTGCGGGCGATAGGTCTTGTGCTGGATCGGGCCGGGGCGGGCATAGGTGGCGGTCGCGACCTGCACGTCCTTGGGAATGTCGATCACCACCGGGCCGGGGCGGCCCGAGGTGGCGATATGGAACGCCTCATGCACGATCGCGCCCAGCCGCGACGGGTGGCTGACCAGATAATTATGCTTGGTGCAGTGGCGGGTGATGCCGACGGTATCGGCCTCCTGAAAGGCATCGGTGCCGATAAGGCTGGTCGGCACCTGACCGGTGATGACGACCATCGGGATCGAATCCATCAGCGCATCGGTGATGCCGGTCACTGCATTGGTCGCACCCGGGCCGGAGGTGACGAGCACGACGCCGGGCTTGCCGGTCGCGCGGGCATAGCCCTCGGCGGCATGGGTGGCGGCCTGTTCGTGGCGGACAAGGATGTGGCGGATGCGCTTCTGCCGGAACAGCGCGTCATAGATCGGCAGCACCGCGCCGCCCGGATAGCCGAACACGACCTCCACCCCGAGATCGGTCAGCGCCTCCACAAGGATGTCTGCGCCTGAACGCTCGCGGGTCATGATGTCGGTCCTTTGCTGCTCGAACGATGCGGGGAGCGGTCAGCTACCCGCAATATTCGGTCGCGTCAACGCCATTTCGTATAACTTTATTGCTTGTTCCTTGAGCGCGGCGGAATCGAGCGGCTGGTCGATCCGCAGCCAGCCCGGCGGCGGCTGGTGGCGGAACCAGGTATATTGGCGCTTGGCATAGCGGCGGGTGGCGAGGCTGCCCGCCGCCACCGCCTCGTCGCGCGTCATGGTGCCGGCGAGCAGAGCGGTGATTTCGGGCACGCCTATGGCGCGCATCACCGGCAGCGCGGGATCAAGCCCGCGCGCGACCAGCCGGGCGACCTCGTCCAGCGCGCCCTCGTCCAGCATCGCGGCAAAGCGGGTGTCGCAGTGCTGGTAGAGCCAGTCGCGCGGCGGCGTCAGCACCACCGCGGTCAGCGCCAGCCGGTCGCCAATGCCGCCCACGCGTTCGGCCTGCCAGGCGGCAAGCGGCCGCCCGGTCGCGCGCACCACCTCGAGCGCGCGGGCGATGCGCGTGGTGTCGGCCGGGTTGAGCCGCGCCGCCGCCGCCGGATCCTCGCGGGCAAGCGCGGCATGGGCGTCGGCAACCGGCAGCGCCCGCACCGCCGCGCGCACGGCGGGATCGATCGCGGGCACCGGCGCGATGCCGTCGAGCAGCGTGCGCAGGTAAAGCCCGGTCCCGCCGACCAGCACCGGCCGCCGCCCGGCGGCATGGGCGGCGGCGATTTCGGCGCGCGCCTCGGCCGCCCAATGCGCGGCCGAACAGGCGGTCGCGCCATCGACATGGCCGAACAGCCGGTGCGGCGCCGCCGCCATGTCGGCATCGCCCGGCCGCGCGCTCAGCACGCGCAGATCGGCATAGACCTGCGCGGAATCGGCATTGATGATCGTCACCGGGCCAAGCCGCGCCAGCGCCAGCGCGAGCGCGCTCTTGCCGCTGGCCGTCGGGCCTGCAATGACCATTGCCGTCATGTCGTTATCCGTTGCCACGCTCCTTCCAACGCCGGACGCGCCCGAAGATCAAGTCGCGGCCGCGCGCGCTGTGCTCGCGGCGACAGACTCGCCAATCACCGACAGCCATGCGCGCGACGGGGCGGTGGATCTGGTGTTCGGCGGCGACCGCGCGGCAGCCCGCGCCGCGCTCGAGGCCGCGGCCGCCGACGGGCAGGCGCTGGCGGGGTGCGATATTCTGGTCCAGCGCTGGCCGCGCACGCCGCCCGGCCTGTTCGTCGCCGACATGGATTCGACGATGATCACCGTCGAATGCATCGACGAGCTGGCCGATTATGCCGGGGTCAAGGCCGAGGTGGCCGAGGTGACCGAACGGGCGATGCGCGGCGAGCTGGATTTCGCCGCCGCGCTGGCGGCGCGGGTGGCGTTGCTCGCCGGGCTTGAGGAGGCGGTGCTCGCCCGTTGCCATGCCGAGCGGGTGCGGCTGATGCCGGGCGCGCGCACGCTGGTGGCGACGCTGGCGGCGCGCGGGGTGCGCTGCGTGCTGGTGTCGGGCGGTTTCACCTCTTTTGCCGACCGTGTCGCGCGCGAGATCGGCTTTCACGCTGCCTTTGCCAATGTGCTCGAGCTGGCGGACGGGCGGCTGACGGGCCGGGTCATCCCCCCGGTCCTGGGGGCGGAGGCGAAGCGGCAGCGGCTGCTGGCCGAGGCGGCGGCGCTGGGGATCGCGCCCGACCGGGTGGTCGCGGTCGGCGACGGGGCAAATGACATTCCGATGCTGGTCGAGGCCGGGCTGGGGCTTGCCTATCGTGCCAAGCCCGTCGCCCATGCTGCCGCCGATGCCGGGATCAGGCATGGCGACCTGACCGCGATCCTCCACGCGCTGGGGATTCCCGGCGCGCAATGGATTGGCTGAGCGGCCTGCCGGTCAGCCACACATACCCTCAGCCATCCATGTCGGGCGGGGCGCCGCGATAGGCGTCGATCGCCTCGAACAGCACCGTCAGCGCCGCGCGTTCATCGGCCGAGATTTCCGGCCGCCAGATTTCGAACAGCAGGATCACGCGCGTCTCCGCGCTGTCGTTCCACGCCTCATGCTCGATCGAATCGTCGAAGATCAGCAGCCGGCCGCGCTCCCATGCACGCGTCTCGCTGCCCACCCGCAGCCGGCAGCCCGGCGGCACGATCAGCGGCAAATGGCAGATCAGCCGGGTGTTGAGCATGCCGTTATGCGCGAAAATATGCGTGCCGGGCCTGAGCAGTGAAAACAGCGCCATGGGCGAGCGCCCGGTGATCACCGGCTGGGGCGCAAGCGCCAGCGCGGCGAGCGTTTGCGGGCATTGGTCGGCATTGCCCGGCACCGGCCCGGCGCGCAGCAGGTGAAACGCCCCCCAATCGGGATTGTCGACCAGCCGGTGGGTCTTGCCGGGCCGGTTGGGATCGTTGGTGACATAGGGATCGAAGTCGCCGCGCCGGGCGAGCACGGCATCGAGTTCGGCGGCAATCGCCTCGGTCCGCGCCTCGATCTCCGCCGCCCATTCGAACTCGGCCGGATCATAGAACTGGATCTGCGGCAGGCCGGGGAAATAAAAGCTGCTCGGTTCCTGCAGGAACAGCCGCGCCTCGCCATTGGCGAGGGCCAGCGCATGTTGCACCCGCCCGCTCATCGTGCCCGGCGTCAGCCCGGCGCGGGTCAGCGTCTCGTCCAGATGGGCGCGGTAGCGCGCCGATTCCCGCGCCGCGCCCTGCCGCGCGCGCTCCAGATCGGCGGCCAGTGCCGGCGGCGGGGGCGGCCCGGCCTCGGCGACGCTCAGCGCCAGCCGGTAAAAGCTCTGCGCGGCGCGGCCATCGCCCTGCCGGTCGAACAGATCGCCCTTCATGATCAGCCCGCGCACATGGCGCGGCTGTTCGGCGAGCAGCCGGTCGAGCGCCGCCAGCTCGGCCGCATCGTCGCGGTCGAGCCGGCAGGCCTGGGCGATCAGCAGCCATGGCCCGGGCTGGCCGGGCGGCACGGCGGCGGCGACAGTTTCGAACGCATGGCGCGCGGCGCGGGCATCGTGGCGCTGCATCGCCGCCACGCCCTCGCGCAGCAGCCGGTCGGTCTCGGCGGGGGACAGGGTCATGGCCGGTCAGTCCTTGAGCACAAGGCAGGGCAGCCGCGCCGCCGTCACCCGCGCGCACAGCCGCTCGGCCGCCGCGCGGTCGGCAAATGGCCCGGCGCGCAGCCGGGTGAGCGCCCCGGCGCTGCTGATCGCCGGCCCCAGCGGTGCAAGCTCGGGGAAGCGGCGGGTGAATATTCGCCACTCGGCCTCGGCCAGCGCGCGCCCGGCATAGGCACCGAGCTGGACGATGTAGCGCCCGGCCGGCTTTGCGGCTGTTGCGGCGGGTTGTGACGGGGCAGGGGCGGCGGGGCGCGGCGGGGCGGCCACGGCTTTGGGCGTTGCGGCAGCCGGGCTGGGCGGGGTGGTGGCGGGCGTGGGGCGGATCGGGGTCGGGGCCGGGCGTTTGCCGGCCGTCCCGTCCAGCCCGGCCGCGCGCAGCGCGGCGGCGCGGTCGCTTGCGGGGATATAGCGGTCCATCTGCGCCAGGCTGGTCTGCGCGGCGGGCAGGCCGTCGCGCGCCGCCAGCGCCATCAGCGCATAGGCGCGGCCCCAGTCGCGCGCGACATAATCGCCGTTGAACAGCGCGGTTGCATAGATGTAGCGCGCGCGCGGATCGCCGCGTTCCGCCGCGCGGCCCAGCCAGTCCATCGCCTCGTGATGACGGCCGGTCGCAAACAGCAGCAGCCCCAGCTCGTCGCCTGCCGGGCCATGGCCCTGACCGGCGGCGGCGCGGAACATCCGCTCGGCCTCGGCCGCATCGGCGGCGACCCCGATGCCCCGGCGCAGCGCATCGCCCAGCCGGTATTGCGCCTCGGCATTGCCGCTCGCTGCCAGCCGCCGCCACAGCGTGATCTGTGCGGGATCGGCGGCGGGCGTTGCCGCCTGTTCGGGGGGCGGCGCATCCTGGCCGGGCGCGGTCGCCGCAAGTGCCGATGCATTGCCCGGTGCGGCCAGCAGCAGCACCGCCGCGACCGGCCAGACCCGCCCGCCAAATGCCGATATCCTGTGCCGGAACCGTGAGTTGAGCGCCATTTTTTCCCCCGCAGCGATCATCCCTAACGCGCCGCCAAGCATCGTTCCAGCCGGATTTCCGCCCCTTTTGCCGCCGGGCCGCGCGGGGGCGCGACAGCCCCGGTTTAACCCTATCTTAGCGCCTCGCATGCGACCTCTCGGGCTGACTGCAACACCCCGAGAGGACCATCATGCGCGTTCTTGCGATGGCATCGCAAAAGGGAGGATCGGGCAAGACCACCCTGTCCGGCCATCTCGCCGTGCAGGCCCAGCGGGCCGGTGCCGGGCCGGTCGTGCTGATCGATATCGACCCGCAGGGTTCGCTCGCCGACTGGTGGAACGAGCGCGAAGCCGAATATCCGGCCTTTGCGCAAACCACGGTCGCCCGGCTTGCCGCCGATCTTGAGGTGCTGCGCCAGCAGGGGTTCAAGCTGGCGGTGATCGATACGCCGCCCGCCATCACCATGGCGATCCAGAGCGTGATCGCGGTTGCCGAGCTGATCGTCATCCCGACCCGCCCCAGCCCGCACGATCTGCGTGCGGTGGGCGCGACCGTCGATCTGTGCGACCGGGCGGGCAAGGCGCTGATCTTCGTCGTCAATGCCGCAACGCCCAAGGCGCGCATCACCTCCGAGGCGGCGGTTGCGCTGTCGCAGCACGGCACCGTCGCCCCGGTGACGATCCACCACCGCACCGATTTCGCCGCCTCGATGATCGACGGCCGCACGGTGATGGAGGTCGACCCGTCGGGCAAATCGGCCCGCGAGGTCGAGGAACTCTGGACCTATGTCGCCGACCGGCTGGAAAAGAATTTCCGCCGCACGGTGTTCAGCGTGCCCGGCGCTGCGCCGCACGCGGCGGTCGGCGCGCGGCCCGTTGGCGGCTTCGGCCGCCGCGTCGTCGGCCAGTAAGCGGGGAGGGGGCCATGGAAGCCAAGCCCTTCGCCTCGCTGTCGTCCGGCCTGCTCGCCCGCAAGGGTCAGGCCAAGCCCGCGATGCGCCCGCAAGGCTTTGCCGGGTTCGGCATGGCCGCCGCCGCCCGCGACGATCTGGGCTGGAACGACATGGGTTATGACGTGCCGCCCGCGCCGGTGCAGCCGGTCGACCCCGTGCCGCTGGCGATGACGCCGCTGCCGGTCGCGGCTGCCGCGCCCGCTGAAGTTCAGCCCATCGAAGCACCGGTCGCCGAAGCGGCGGTCGAAGCCGCAGTGCTGCCGATCGTCCGCGCCGACCGTCCGGCCCGGCGCGCGCCGCGCCGCGCCGCCATCCGCCCGGCGACCCTGCCGGCCGATCAGCTGCGCGCGGATCATGGCCGCAAGGCCGCGTTCACGCTGCGCCTCGATGGCGACCGGCATTTGCGGCTGCGGCTGGCCTCGGCAGTGCGCAACCGCTCGGCCCAGCAGATCGTGACCGAGGCGCTGGACCAGTTTCTCGCCGCCATGCCCGAGCTGGACGAGCTGGCCGGGCATGTGCCCGCCCGCGCCGCCAGCTAGCGCCACCAGAGGACATCACCCATGCGCCACCGCCTGTCCCTTCATCTGGCCGCCGCCTCGATGGTCGTGGCCGGGCTGACCGTTGCGCAGAACGCCTATGCCGATTTCGCCGCGCCGCCCGCCGCCCAGGCGGTGCGCGAGGCGGGGCGCGCCGCCGAACGCGCGGCCCGCGCGCTGGCACGCGGCGATCATGACATGGCGGTCATCCAGGCCGAACATGCGGTGGCGCTGGTGCCCGACAATGCCGGGTCGCGGATGCTGCTCGGCCGCGCCTATCTGGCCGCCGGGCGGCTCGCTTCGGCGGAACAGGCCTTTGCCGACACGCTCGCGCTCGATCCCGCCCATCCCGGCGCGGCGCTGAAGCGCGCGCTCGCCCGGCTCGGCACCGGCGATGCCGAGGGCGCGCGCACGCTGATCGCTGCACATGCCGACCATATCCCCGCTGCCGACCGGGGGCTGGCGCTCGCCCTTGCCGGCGATCCGGGCGCGGGGGCGGCGCTGCTCGAAGAGCTGGTGCAGACCGGCCGGTCGACGCCGCAGAGCCGGCAGAATCTCGCGCTTGCCTATGCGCTGGCCGGGCGCTGGGCAGAGGCGCGGCTGGCCGCCTCGCTCGACCTGAAGCCGCAGCTGGTGGCCCGGCGGCTGCTCGCATGGTCCGACCTTGCCGCCGAAGCGCGCCCGGCGATGCGCGTCGCCGCGATGCTGCGCATCACCCCGGTTCCCGATGCCGGCATGCCCGAGCGGCTGGCGCTGCTGCCCGCGGCCGCACCTGTGGCCAGTGCCGAGCGCGTGGCTGCCGCCGCGCCGCCGCCGCCGCGCCGCCTTGATGACGATATCGCGCCGCCGCCGGTTGCGGTCGCTGCGGTTCCCGCCGCTGCGGTGCCGGTCGCGGTGATGCCGGTCGCCCCGACGCCCGCGATCCGGTTCGCGCCCGCGGCCGAGATCGTGCAGCCTGTCCCGGCCAGTGCTGGCGCGGTGCGTGCCGCCGCCCGCACTGTCGTCCTGTCCGGCCCATCGCCCATCGCCCGGTTGCAGCGCGCGACCTATACGCCCGCAGCCTCGGGCCGCTTCGCCGTCCAGCTCGGGGCCTATTCGAGCGTCGCCCGCGCCGAGGCCGGCTGGCAGGCGGCGGTCGGCCGCATGGCGATGCTCGGCACCCACAGCCCGGCGATTGCCACCGCGCGCCACGGCACGGGGCTGGTCTACCGATTGGCGGTGGCGGGGTTCGACAGCCGCGCCGATGCCGCCGCCTTGTGCCTGAAGCTGCGCGCCCGTGGCGGTCAGTGCTTCATCCGCCCGGTCGCGGGCGACATGACGCCGCGCTGGGCGGCAAAGCCGGGCGTGCGCCTCGCCGCGCGCTGAACCGATTTATGAAGGGGCGGGCCGCGCCCGCCCGCCTCAGCCCAGTTCGCGCCCGCCCTTGAACAGGCGCAGCACCCGGCCCTGCACCGGCAGCCGGTCGAACGGCGTGTTGCCCGCCGCCGCCTTCATCCGCTCCGACGACACCTGCCAGGGGGCATCGGGATCGATCAGCGCAAGATCGGCGGGCGCGCCCTCGGCGATCACGCCGCCGTCCAGCCCCAGGATCGCCGCCGGCCGCGTGGCCAGCAGCTCGAACAGCCGGCCCATGTCAATCAGCCCGTCGCGCACCAGATTGAGCGCAAGCGGCAGCAGCGTTTCCGCCCCCGCCGCGCCCGGCGCCGAATCGGCAAAGGGCAGACGCTTGTCTTCCGGCCCGCGCGGATCATGGCCCGATGCGATGACGTCGACCGTGCCATCGGCAACCGCCGCGCGCGCCGCCAGCCGGTCGGCCTCGCTGCGCAGCGGCGGCGACACATGGGCAAAGGTGCGGAAATCGGCGGTCGCCAGATCCGACAGGAACAGATGCGCCGGGGTGATCCCGCAGGTGACCGGCAGGCCGCGCGCCTTGGCCGCGCGCACCAGATCGAAACCGCGCGCCGTCGTCACCTGACGGATGTGCAGCCGCGCGCCCGTTTCCTCGGCCAGCATCAGGTCGCGGGCAATCGCCATCGCTTCTGCCATTGCCGGTGCGGCAGCAAGGCCCAGCCGGGTCGATGTCTCGCCCGCCGTCGCCACCGCACCCGCCGCCAGCCCGCCATCCTCGGCATGGGCGATCACCGGCAGGTCAAAGGCGCGGGCATAGGCCATCACCCGCGCCATCACCGCGCTGTCGGCGATCCAGCGCCGCCCGGTCGCGACGCCGCGCGCGCCCGCCGCCTTCATCAGCCCGATTTCGGCCAGCTCCGCGCCCGCCAGCCCGCGCGTCGCCGCCGCCAGCGGATGCACCCAGATATCGGGCTTGCCCGAATAGGCGGCGCGCTGGATCAGCCCGGGATCGTCGAGCGGCGGTCCCTGATCGGGCATCAGCGCCGCGCGCACGATGCCGCCAAAGCGAAAGGCCGGACCGTCGACGCGGAACACGCCCAGATCGACAATGCCGGGGGCGAGCAGCGCGCCCGCCGCCTCGATCACCCGCGCGCCCGCTGGCGGGCTGACCGCGCCGATGCGCGCGATCACGCCCCGATCGATCAGGATGTCCGTTGTGCTGCCGTCGGGCAGGCGCGCGCCGAGGATCGCGGTCGTCTCCAGACCCGTCATGCCCCGGCCCGTCATGCCCAGCCCTCCATTCCGCGCGCGCGGCGCGTCAGCACGTCAAGGCAGGCCATGCGCACCGCCACCCCCATTTCAACCTGTTCGGTGATCGCCGAGCGCGCCGGATCGTCGGCAACGCTGGAGGCGATTTCGACCCCCCGGTTCATCGGCCCGGGATGCATGACCAGCGCATCGGGCTTGGCTCGGGCGAGCCGTTCCGGCGTCAGCCCCCAGAATGCGTGATATTCGCGCAGCGACGGCACGAAGCCGCCGGCCATCCGCTCGGTCTGCAGGCGCAGCATCATCACCACATCGGCCCCGTCCAGCCCGGCATCCATGTCGGTGAACTGGCGGACATGCATCCGGTCGAGATCAGGCGGGATCAGCGTCGGCGGCGCGACGACGCGGACATCGGCACCAAGCGCAGTCAGCGCCAGCATGTTCGACCGGGCGACGCGGCTGTGCAGCACATCGCCGCAGATCGCGATCACAAGGCCCGCAATCGCGCCCTTGCGCCGTCGGATGGTCAGCGCGTCGAGCAGCGCCTGAGTGGGGTGTTCGTGCCGCCCGTCGCCGGCGTTCAGCACCGGGCAGTCGACCTTGTCGGCGATCAGCCGCACCGCGCCCGAGCTGGCATGGCGGATCACGATCATGTCGGCGCGCATCGCATTGAGCGTCATCGCCGTGTCGATCAGCGTCTCGCCCTTCTTCACGCTCGACTGGGCGGCGTGCATGTTGACCACGTCCGCGCCCAGCCTTTTGCCGGCGATTTCGAACGACAGCAGCGTGCGCGTCGAGTTTTCGAAAAAGGCGTTGATCAGCGTCAGCCCGCGCAGCCGGTTGTCATGCTTCTGGGTGGCGCGGTTCATCGTCACCCATTGTTCGGCCTCGTCGAGGAGAAAGCCGATCTCGTGCGGCTGCAACCCGGCGATGCCGAGCAGATGGCGGTGCGGAAAGAAAAGGGCGGACATGGCCGCGCTGATAGCGCCGCCAGCCGACCGCGTCACCTCCGCCCGCACCTGTTCGCCAGATGAACGGCGCGATCAAAGCCCGTTCAGACAGGATCGGGCACAAGGGCGGCATGAAGTTTTCGGACAAGGAACGGACCATGCGCAAACTGATCCTCATGATCGCCACTGCGGGCCTTGGGCTGTCGGCGTTTGGCGCGCCGGCGGCGGCCGATCCGGGTGTGCAGCTGGCCGGCTGGGAAGGTGCAGGCTGGGATCGGGCAGGCTGGGATCGGGGCGATTGGGACGATGACCGCGACTGGCGCGGCGACCGCCGCCGCGATGATCGCCGCTGGAATGACCGGCGTTGGGCTGGGCGCGACCGCGACTGGGACGACGGACGTTGGGATCGTCGTGACCGCCGCGCCTGGGCGGGCCAGCGCTGCCGCCGCGACAGCGGCACCACCGGGGCGATCCTGGGCGGTGCGGCGGGCGCGCTGCTCGGCCGGGCGGTCGATGGCGGCCGCAACCGCGCGGTCGGGACGATCCTGGGCGCGGCAGGCGGCGCGCTGCTCGGCCGCGAGGTCGACCGCTCGGACCGCTGCCGCTGACGCTGGCCGGGGTGGGTGGCCGGGAAGACCGGCACCGGGGGTGTTTGGTTGGTCGCTGCACCGGGTGTTTTTGTTCAGGGAGAACGGCACCGGCCCGCACCACACCACACAATAAGCACGACGGTTGAGCGCGCGGCGGTCCTCGCCTACATCGCGGAGCATGACCGCGACCAACGACATCCGCCGCTCCTTCCTCGACTATTTCGAGTCCGCAGGGCACGCCCGCATCGCGTCTGCGCCGCTGGTGCCGCAGAACGATCCCACGCTGATGTTCGTCAATGCGGGCATGGTGCCGTTCAAGAATGTGTTCACCGGGCTGGAAACACGGCCTTATTCGACTGCGGTGTCGTCGCAGAAGTGCGTGCGTGCGGGCGGCAAGCACAATGATCTCGACAATGTCGGCTATACCGCGCGGCATCACACCTTTTTCGAGATGCTGGGCAATTTCTCGTTCGGCGATTATTTCAAGGAGCGCGCGATCGCCCTCGCCTGGGGGCTGATTACCCGCGAATGGGGGCTGGACCCGGACCGGCTGTGCGTCACCGTCTATCACACCGACGACGAGGCGTTCGCGCTGTGGAAGAAGATCGCCGGGCTGGGTGATGATCGCATCATCCGCATCGCCACCAAGGACAATTTCTGGGCAATGGGCGACAATGGCCCGTGCGGCCCGTGTTCGGAAATCTTCTACGATCATGGCGCGCACATCCCCGGCGGCCCCCCGGGCAGCCCGGACGAGGATGGCGACCGGTTCGTCGAGATCTGGAACCTCGTGTTCATGCAGCATGAGCAGGAGGACAATCAGATCGTCCGCGATCTGCCGCGCCCCTCGATCGACACCGGCATGGGGCTGGAGCGCATCGCCGCCGTCATGCAGGGGGTGCACAATAACTACGACACCGACACCTTCCGCGCGCTGATCGGCACCTCGACCGCGCTCACCGCCACCCCGGCTGAAGGCGCGGCGCTCGCCAGCCACCGGGTGATCGCCGATCATCTGCGTGCATCGGGCTTTCTGGTCGCCGACGGCGTGCTGCCCGCCAATGAAGGGCGCGGCTATGTGCTGCGCCGGATCATGCGCCGGGCGATGCGCCATGCCCATATTCTGGGGGCGAAGGACCCGCTGATGCACCGGCTGGTGCCGGCTCTGGTCGCTGAAATGGGTGCCGCCTATCCCGAACTGGTGCGCGCCCAGCCGCTGATCGAGGCGACGCTGGAGCAGGAGGAGACCCGCTTCCGCCAGACGCTCGACAAGGGGCTGAAGCTGCTCGACGAGGCGGTGGCGGGCATGGCCCCCGGCCAGACGCTGCCGGGCGCGGTCGCGTTCCGCCTCTATGACACCTATGGCTTTCCCTATGACCTGACCGAGGATGCGCTGCGCGCCCAGGGGCTGGGGGTCGACCGTGCCGGTTTCGACGCGGCGATGGCCGAACAGAAGGCGGCGGCCCGCGCGGCGTGGAAGGGATCGGGGGCCAAGGCGTCCGAAGAGGTGTGGTTCGATCTGGCTGAGGCGCATGGCGGCACCGAGTTCATCGGTTACACCGGCACCGAGGGCGAGGGACAGGTGGTCGCGCTCGTCCGCGACGGCCAGCCGGTCGACCGCGCCGAGGCGGGCGAGGAGGTGCTGCTGCTCGTCAACCAGACGCCTTTTTATGCCGAAAGCGGCGGCCAGGCCGGCGATGCCGGCACCGTCACCTCCGACAAGGGGCTGGCGGGCCGGGTGGCCGACACCGCCAAGCCGCTGGGGCGGCTGCACGCGCACCAGTTGCATGTCGAGGCGGGGACGGTGGCGGTGGGCGACACCGTGCATCTGTCGGTCGATGCCGCGCGCCGCGATCAGGTGCGCGCCAATCACAGCGCCACCCACCTGCTCCATGCGGCGCTGCGCCGCCGGCTGGGCGGCCATGTGACGCAGAAAGGCTCGCTGGTCGCGCCGGACCGGCTGCGCTTCGATTTCTCGCACCCCGCCGCGCTGAGCGTCGCCGAAATCGCCGATATCGAGGCGGATGTGAACGCGCAGATCCGCCACAATGAAGCGGTGACGACCCGGCTGATGACGCCCGAGGATGCGATTGCCGCCGGGGCGATGGCGCTGTTCGGCGAGAAATATGGCGATGAGGTGCGCGTGCTGACCATGGGCCGTTCGGCCTATTCGGTCGAACTGTGCGGCGGCACGCATGTCAATGCGACCGGCGACATCGCGCTGTTCAAGATCGTTGCCGAAAGCGCGGTGTCGTCGGGTGTGCGCCGGATCGAGGCGCTGACCGGCGAGGCGGCACGGCTGTGGCTGGCGCAGCGCGACGAGCGGCTGCGCGAGACGGCGGCGGCGCTCAAGGCCGCGCCCGACGAGGTGCCGGCGCGCGTCGCCGCGCTGATCGAGGAGCGGCGGCGGCTGGAACGCGAACTGGCCGAGGCGAAAAAGGCGCTGGCGCTGGGCGGGGGCGGCGGCGGGGCCGCAGCACCCGGCCCGGAACAGGTCGGCGGGCATGGCTTTATCGGTCAGGTGGTCGAGGGGCTGGACCCCAAGGGGCTGCGCGGCGCGGTCGACGATCTGAAGGCGCGGCTCGGCTCCGGCGTCGCGGCGCTGGTCGCGGTCAATGACGGCCGGGCCTCGGTCGCGGTCGGTGTCACCGCCGATCTTGCCGGGCGGATCGACGCGGTCGCGCTGGTGCGCGAGGCGGTGGCGGCGCTGGGCGGGCAGGGCGGCGGCGGCCGGC